>CAMPUN010000024.1 GCA_946997275.1 uncultured Porphyromonas sp. | reverse complement strand
AGGGGGTAAAGACGTTGGGCACCTCAAGCCTAGAGCTTTGTACCGTCACCACCACTGGCTGAGAGGTGGCTGTGCAGCTCGCCGTGCGGTCGCTCGCCGTGCCGTAGAGCGTGTAGGTACCCATCTTGTCAAAGGTGTACTGGGCTTGGCGCCCATTGAACTGCATTACGACAGGAGCGTCCTTAGAGATGGAGGCTCCCTCGGCAATGATGATTTGGTAAAGCACCGCCGCTGGCTCATTAGCGACCAAGTCTATCTCCACTGTAGCGGGAGCGGAGAGACTAGAGGGGAGCTGTCCCGCATTGCTTGCGGTCGAGTCGGCAGCCTGCGACTGACCAGAGCTAACCAGCCGATAGCGAGCGTGCAGCTCGACGCGATGAGCCTGTAATACGGGGCTCTCTATGGGCAAGCCGTACTGCTCTGCCACGCCTTTGGTAAAGCGGTCCCCAATGATGGCAAAAGAGGTGTCGCTCAGCGGAGCTATCAAGTGCCACGTCCCACCATTGGTCTCGGGGAGTAGCTCCTCCTTTTGCTCTGCGGTGAAGGCGTGTGTCTCCTCTTTGTAGACGAGGTCTTGGTAGCGCACGACTAGCCCACGGTCTGCCTGCATGGAGGCGCCTTGTAGCGTGCGGTAGGATATGGGCGGTAGCGGTCGAGAGAGTGTGAGCGTCACCTGCTGGCAAGGCTCCGCAACATCGTAGTCTGCTGTCAGGGCGAGGTCTCGTAGAGAGACGCGGCTGTAGTCAAAGATCCAGTAGTAGACTCGTGTCATCATGATCTGACTAGGCTGAGCGGTGAAGTAACCGCACTCCAGCAGAGCATTTGGCACGGTGACGGTCGTCCCTGCGTACTGAGCCGTAGCCACAGGCTGCGCCTCCTGTATTGATGTAGTGTAGCTGTAGAGCTTCTCTCCCGCAGCTATGGGAAAGGTCAAGGTAACTGCGCCACTCCCCTCTCCCGAAGCTGGATGATAAGCTACGAGTCGTACCTGCTGTCCTGTGGGCGTATAGGGCTGGCTCAGTTTGCCTGGACTAGCAGATAGACTAGCTGAGGCGCTCTGCGCCGAGATCGTCATGGCAGAGCTTATGAGTATGAGGAGTAACAGGATCAGGCTTCTAGTCTTCATGTGGCGTGCTACTTATATATAATGTATCCAAGGGACCAGCTACTTGCGTCCACAGATTGTCTTGTAGTCGCAGTACTTACAGACGTCCAGTACTTTCGTTTGGTCAAATGTCAGGGCGACCAGTTTGTTTAAGTAATGTTTGACAAGCTCTTTAAGTTCGTCCAGAGCTACAGTTCCCTTAAAGCTTATCGCCCCTTCATCTGCTGGGATAGCGGGAGCTAGCGAATAGAGCGTAGGCTGTATCTCGCTAATCCTCTCCTCCGCTTGCTGCGCATAGGGCATCGCATAGAGCATCGCGTAGAGACAGGACTGTAGTATGTAGCCTCCCAGCTTACAGTTGCTCGCCATATCACGCCAACCATCAAGCGTATCTCTGTCTAGCTTATCTACTGTCTTAGGCTTTTTGATAGCTCCTGTCTTGTAGTCCACGATGCGATAGTCTTTCCCATCGATTATATCCACTCGGTCGGGCTGACCCGTGAGGTGTATCGTATGATTCTGACCACTATCATCCGGCCACTCGAAAATGCGGTTTGTCATCTTCGTCTCGCTAGCGAGCAGTTGGAGCGAATGACCAGATTGGAGCAAGCGCTTGTCTATCTCTATAGCCTTGCTAATGTACCGCTCCAGGTCTGTCAGGAGGATTTCGTCGGGGGCGCTCTTGTCAGAGACGATCTTTTTATAGAGCTCTTGTAGCTTGGCGCGACTCACCGTGTGCTCCAGGTCTGAGACTTCGCTCGTCTTTTTCAGCCCTTTGTAAAACCACTCCAGATAAGCGTGCACCATGGAGCCAAGCTCGATCTGCGTCACGACACCAGGCTCTTGGCGTGGCTCGCCGATACCTTTTATCTTCTTGAGGTAAAACTGGTAAGCGCAATTGTAGTAGGTAATCAAGTCGGAGGGAGAGAAAGTCTTCTCGCCCGAAGCTATCTGCTCCATGTAGCGATGCACCTCCTCGTCAGTCTCAGCGACAGTCTGCTCCTGCTCATTCCTAGCATCTAGCGAATCAGCATAGGTGGATTCATCTAGCGACAAGTTCGTCAGGTAGCGTATCTGATCCACATAGCGCGAAGGCTCCATCGAGGAGATACTCTTAGGACGTGTGTCCTGGAGTAGATAAACCCGCTTAGCCCCCTGTATGAGGCGGTAGAAGTGGTAGGCATTGGTATCGTCCTCAGTACGGTAAGTGGTCATACCGAAGGCGCTCCGTAGCATATCGGGGATAAGCGTCGTGGTATGGCTTGACTTAGGCAGATCGCCCTCCTGCACGTTGAGCATGATCACATAGTCAAAGGTGAGCGTACGTGTCTCCAAGAAACCCATCACCTGCAAACCCTCCAGCGGAGCTCCCTCGAAGGGGATACTCCCCACAGCCATCAGTTGCTCCAAGAGATAAGCAACAGGCTTCGGAGCGTTTAGTAAATGATGTATGCCCTCATTCGACTGTAGCAGATTGGACACCTGCGTGACGTAGCGGACGATTTGGTCTAGAGCTTCCGATAGGATTACGTGATCTATTGATTCGTCATCGTCTGTCGCTTCCTCTGTCTCTTCGTCTGTCGCTGTCGTCAAGCCTTTGAGCAGTTCTAGCAACTGACCTATACGAGTGAGTAACCCTACCCCCGTGAGACTGGGCGTGAGCAGATCTAGTAGACGCTGTCGCACCGCCTCATCTGCATCTCTGGCAACCTCCTCTATGATCGTGCGAAGCTCTGACGCTGTGATGGCGTAGTGGTGCAGAGCGATCCGATCCATCAGCGCAGTCGTAAGGTCGCCAAAGAGCTTGCGTGTCAAGGGAGCAGTCAGCCAAAGCTTCAAGCGCGAACAGGTGAGCTTGACACGCTCCACCCTTCTCTCCGACGAGGATACGAGACCATATATATTAAGGTATCGGCGTATCCACGTAGCCACAGAGGTGTACTGGAGGGGATAGCCCATCGTCACGTTGAGCGAGGTGCAGGCAGGCTGCTTGAGCGAGTTCATCAGCGGGATGAGCGTCTTCTCATCGTTGAGCACGATAGCTATGCGTAGCTCCTTGAGCGCTGTGTCGTCTTCCTGAGTGATCTCAGCGATGAGATCGTTGACCACTTGTGGCTGTTGGATGGTTGAGTTGAGCGAGAGCAGGTGTACCTCAGGCGCATACTTACGGGTGAAGTCTTCGTCTAGAACGACTCCTCCGAGGCGCTTGGCGTTTTGATCTATCGTACTGTAGAGATGCTCATTAAAGTCCCCATGAGCGTCTATCGAGACCCTCTGCCAGTAGAGCTGCACCTGTAGCGCATCGGCATCGGCGCTCTGAAGCTTCTTGATGATTGCTCGCTCTGCAGGTGTCAGGTTGTACAGCCCGACGAAGTTGACGAGACTAACTGCCGAACCGCTGTAACGCCGTAGCGCTCTGAGCAGATCATCACTTGTAAAGGTGTCCTCCGCCACGATCCTGTAAGCGCCTGCTCGGTAAGCGACCTTAAGACCGGCTAAACGCACATTAAATAGCTGGTAAATGTCTCGCCATACCGTGGCAAAGTGGCGATACCCTCCCTGTGGACTATCCAAGTCCTGGTCTGAGAGTCCGCGCCAAAACTCTTTGATAGCCTCTCGCTCCTCTTCGTCTAGATAGGCGTAGCTGTCTAGGTCATCTAGATTCTCTAGGTTGATCAGGAGCATCTCCACATCTGCCAAGGCTAGATCCATATCCTGGAAGTCTCGCAGCATGCGCTCCGTCTGGCTCAGGGAGAGCATCTGATCTATCTCCACCTGCCCCAGCTTCTGATTGGCTAGATAGGTCGCATAAACCTCATAGAGTATCGAGATGAGTGCCGTATTGTCTAGGATAACCCGCCCAGACATCTCTGTAATCCACTCATCGATGGTGACGATACGAGGCAAAATCGTCGCAGGCTTATCCTGTAGCTGTGTCACCAGCTCACGCTGTAGGAAGGTCGCTGCACGCTTCGTCGGCACCACCACCAACTGATCCCTCAGCGGGACCTCACTAGAGCGCATTCGACTGACGACCTGCGAGAGAAAGCTGTCATTAGAAGCCATATATACCCAAGACTAAAAGGTTATTGCAAATGTGTAGCCCTACAGATGGCCAGAGCGAGCCTGTAGCCCAGCGCAGGTAACCCAGCAAGAGAGCCAGGAAGAAGATCGGCAGCATCCCCACGGGGTTGAGGTGCATCACGGCAAAGAGAAGCGCAGGCAGAAGGATGACGATCCATCGGGGAAAGCGCCTTAGCATCATCCACCCCATGAGCGCTCCCCGAAAGAAGAGCTCCTCGGCAATTGGTGTCAGCACCCCCACGGTGAGGAAGAGCACCCATAAGTTCGCACCCTCTATGAGCGTAGCTTGCGCCTCCTGAGATGCCTTGCTCCAGTTGCGTAGCCAAGCGCCCCCCCACCCCTCAGGCCAGACGGAGACAAGCGCTTCGTTGCCCCACGAGAGGAGCAAGTAGATGCCTACCGCAAGGATTGCGTAGAGGAGGAAGCGGGGTAGCTTTACCCCTTTCAAATATTCATTCAGCGGTTCGAGTGAGAGGGCTAGCAGTTCGCTAGGCTCCTGCGGTGCCGGCTGACGGTACAGCCATCGGTAGCCCCATAGGTAGGTCCATGTAGACAGGAGCGCTCCCCCGCCGAAAGCTACGATACCTGCCAACGTGATCGGTAGCAGCGGATAGGCTAGCACAAAGAGGATTGAGGTGAAGAGGAGCAGTAAGACCAGCATCAGAGCACTCTAAAGTAATAGCCCAGCCCCATCGTGACGCCCAGCTCGCCCGCACGGCCATAGTCGTCGCGCACCGTCGTAGCAAAGAGGTCGCTCAGACCGTAGTAGAAGTGTCCGCTCAGCGTGATCCTATGCCTCTTAGCTATGTCTAGGCTCAAGATGGGTCCGCCCTTGAGGCCCCACGAGAACTTGCTAAAGAGCGGATAGACATGCCGTCTCTTCACGACAGCTCTCGTCTCCTCGCTCGGCGTGGGGCTGCTCACATCTCGTATGATGTAGCCCACGCTTGGTCCCACCTCTAGCCCCAGTTGAAAGTTGCCAAAGGGGTAGTAAAGGTGCGCCATCAGCGTCAAGTCAATGAAGTCCATATCTCTCGCAAAGCTGTAGGCGATCGGCTTGGCGTAGACCTCTCGCCAGCCACGCTGCTCGTAGGAGAGGCACATCGTCATGCCCGTATAGTTCTGATTGGTAAGTAGTACCGCCACATAACCCATCGCCCCCAGGTGAGGAAGCATCTCCACACGTGGCACTAGGTCTAGCATCGAGCCACTCACACCTCCACCGCCACCTATACGCACCTCCAGAGGCTTCAGCTGCGAGCGCTGGGCCTGCAGTGGTATGACTGAGGTGAGGAGCAAGAGGAGCAGTCCGCTCCACCATTTCTTAGGACTTCGCATAGTGCTTACTTACTCTGCTAGGGGGATCTGCTGACGCTGCTCCCCACGTGGACTATAGGTGATGAAGAAGAGGTTCAAGTTCGTATAGCCCCCTCTCCCAGAGCTGCGGCCCGTGATGGCTGGTGCAAAGAGAAAGCCTGACTGCAAGCCATCCTTTGGCAATTGATACTGGAACTGCTGGAAGTCCCGTCCATAGGACGATAGAGCTGCGATAAAGTAGCGCACCACGTCATATCCCAGTAGTGCATAGCTCGGGTAGCCCTCCTCTATATCACGGCCATACCAATGCTTGTACGCCTCCTGGACATGCTGGCTCTCGGGAAGCTCCTTGTTCCAGTAAAAGGTGGAGAAAATCGTGGCTCGCACCTCTCGCAGGCGCTCATCTATCTCCTTGCCGTAAGTCTGCCACTGCGGATATCCGAAGAGCTGATAGTCACTCGTCGAGAGCTGCGCATCGCGCATTGCGTCTAGTACAGCCGTAAGGTCCGCCTTCTTGCTAGAGTTGAGTAGGATCACGCACTTCTTACCGCTCTGACGAGGCCACTGTCCGATGGTTATCTCTCGCAGAGAGCGGCTCTGAGTGGAGATGCCAGCCTCACGACAAGCACTCTCGATCGCCTTAAACTTGTCCGCCTGATCACCATCGCCACAACGCACGAGTAGCACTTCGTAGTCCGCATAGCGCTCGGCAAAGGCTTGCTGCAATCGCTCCGTGACACGGTACTGTGCGGGATTGAGCTGGAAGAAGTGGTCGTACAACTGCCCCTTGCCACTCTGCCATACGAAAGGCGAGAGATAGACCGCCTGCTGATCCTTAGCGTGCTGAGCCAATAGCTCCACGCTCTGCTCCGAGTCTCCGCCGATGATTAGGTCGTACTGCTGACCCTCTTTGTTCTTGAGAAGTTGCTCCAGTGCTGAGCGATTGACAGCCGCATCAACCTGCAGATCAATGCTTATACCCTGGCGCTGCAACCGCTCGATAGCTAGGAGCGCCCCCTCGTAAAAGTGCAGATAGCGACTAGGCTGGCCACTCTCTCGTAGGGGTAGTATCAGAGCCACTCGGACCTGCTCTATCTGCGTACCGCTTAGCGGGCTGGGCTCCTGCTTAAGCTTAGCTCCAGAGACCACCACGATCCGCTCCCCTGCTGCGATCTGCGCATCATGCTTCTGCGGATTAAGGTCGAGGAGCTGGCTCACCGTCAAGCCATACTTACGGCTAATGCTGTAGAGCGTCTCGCCAGACTGCACCACGTGAATGCCAGGCTCCGCCTGCACGACAGCAGGTGCCTCAACATAGATCGTGTCAGGCTTGCGCTGAGGGATCAAGAGCGTCTGCCCCTCACGGATACCCCACTGACTGCCTTCGTTAAGCCGGTAGATCTCCTCCTCGGAGACTACGTAGCGCTTGGAGATAGCGTAGACCGTCTCCAACTTCTTGACCACATGCCGTATAGGCGCCTGTGCCATGAGCGTTGTCGTGACTAGGAGCAGGCTCACGCAGAGCAAGAGAATACGCTGTAATATCTGTTTCATCGGTTTATCTCTCTTTTTACTCAGACAAAGGTAACATAAATAGCACTCTTGGTCAACCGTTCTCCCCAAGAGATTTTATTTTCATGCGGGTGAAAATGAATTTTCATACGGGTGAAAATGGATTCTCCTAGAGGGAGAGGTTATCCCCACATGGGAATTCTCAAATCTCCACATGGAAAATGAGAAATGCCTACGTAAGGGCGAAATGAAACTTCGGAAGAGTCAAATGAAACTTCGGAGGAGTCAAATGAAACTTCGGAGGAAATGTTCATCGCCTACGTGAGAATAAAAAAATAGCCACGTGGAAATGTCAAGTCTCCACGTGGTTATCGCGTTTTATAGTCTTATTTGATTAGAATACGCCAGCCTCGAGCCTTTTACCTCAAAGCAGGGCTACGAGGACTCACAGATGTTCGTTTGACGAGGGGGGCTATCGGGAGAGCTGCTCAGTGGCTAAAGCGGTCGCCACGTCGTGGTAGTGCAGCAGAGCGTCGAGCGTCGGGGTAGCGTCATAGGGGACGGCAGTCATAATGGGCTCAATGAGTCGCGCTATCTCGGTGAAGCCAATCCGCTCATCGAGGAAGGCGCGCACAGCGACTTCGTTGGCCGCATTGAGCAAGCAGGGGATATTGCCACCCTGTCTGAAGGCTTCGAAGGCGAGACCCAAGCAGGGGAAGTGGGCTGCGTCTGGCTCCTCAAAGTGAAGCGTGGTGCCGACAAACGGCTGACGAGCTATGGGTAGTGGCTCACGCACACCACCATGGAGCGCTAGGCTGATCGGGAGACGCATGTCGGGGACGGCTAGCTGCGCCTTGACCGAGCCATCGGCAAACTGCACCATTGAGTGTACGACGCTCTCGGGGTGTATCAAGATAGAGATCTGATCTGCTGAGACGGCAAAGAGGTGGCACGCCTCCATCATCTCAAAGCCTTTGTTCATCATCGTCGCTGAGTCGATCGTCACCTTAGCACCCATCGACCAGCGTGGGTGATGTAGCGCATCAGCAACGGTGACCTGGCTTAGCTCGTCGAGAGGCATTTGCCAGAAGGGTCCTCCGCTCGCCGTGAGCCAGATACGCTCCAGAGGGGTCTCCTCGCCCATCAAGCATTGGTAGATGGCTGAGTGCTCGGAGTCCACGGGGAGGATGCGCACACCGTGCTCCTGTGCAGAGCTCATGATGAGTTGACCAGCCACTACGAGGGTCTCCTTATTGGCCAAAGCAATCTCATGCCCGCTCTCGATAGCGAGGAGTGTGGGGCGCAAGCCCGCAAAGCCGACGAGGGCGGAGAGCATGACGTCGTAGTCGCTATGCTGCGCCAGTTCGCAGAGCCCCTCGGCGCCAACGAGTACGGTGCAGGTTAGTCTTTTGAGGAGGGGGGCTTGCTCTGTGGCGGCTTTTTCGTCAGCTACGACCACAACGGCCGGATGGTATTTCTCCGCCTGCTCTACGAGGAGAGGCACGTTGCGATGAGTGGTGAGGGCATAGACGGTGAGTAGCTCGGGATGAAAGGATATGACCTCCAGTGCCTGGGTGCCGATACTGCCTGTCGAGCCAAAGAGTGCGATGCGTCGCATAGTGTGTAGTCTGCTTTGGGAAATGGGGGCTTACAGGTCTAATAGCCCTTGGGGTATGTGTAGCTGGATGGTTTTGCTCTCGGGATCTATCGCCTCGACCAGCTCCTCGTGGATGGGGATCAAGTGCTGAGTGCCGTCGGAGGTCTCGATCGTAAGGAGGATGTTTTCCGTTTGGTCATTGACCTCTAGGATCGTGCCGACAGGTTCCTCCTCGGGGGTGACTACTCGGTAGCCTGCGAAGTGATCCCAGCTATAAGCGACCTCGCTCTCTGCCAGGAGCTCTGTGGGAACGAAGAGTTGCCACCCAGTCATCTTCTCAGCGATGGAGCGATCAGCGACATGCGCCAGGGTGAGCAGGTAGCTGTCTCCCTTGCTGCGATAGCTCAGGAGCTGGTACGGTACGGGCAAAGCGTCAATCTCGGCAAAGAGGTAAAAGGCTTCGCTACTAGGGTCGCTGCAGAGGGTCTCTAGCTCAATGGTCAGGTAAGCGGTTAGCTCACCACGCACGCCGTGTGGCTTGCCTAAGTGGCCAATGGGCGTGAGCTCTGGTACGGTAAAAGCGGTCGTGCTACTCATCGCGTCTCTCGATGTGAGCGCCTAGAGCGTTGAGTCGCTCGTGTAGATGCTGGTAGCCACGATCGATCTGCTCGGCATTGTTGACCACGCTGGTGCCATCGGCACTCATGGCCGCTATCAAGAGAGCGATACCAGCGCGTATATCTGGCGAAGCCATCACGGCTGGGCGCAGACGGGTCTGGTGGTCTTTGCCAACGACCACTGCTCGGTGTGGGTCGCAGAGGATGATCTGTGCGCCCATATCAATGAGTTTGTCCACAAAGAAGAGACGGCTCTCAAACATCTTCTGATGAATGAGGACGGTACCCTTGGCTTGTGTTGCTACAACGAGGAAGACGCTCAGCAAGTCTGGCGTCAGTCCTGGCCACGGTGCATCGGCAATGGTGAGGATAGAGCCATCCATAAAGGTCTCTATCTCGTAGCTCT
>CAMPUN010000023.1 GCA_946997275.1 uncultured Porphyromonas sp. | reverse complement strand
GACGCACAAGCGTAAGAAGAGACTGCGTAAGAATCGTCATAAGAGCAAGAAGTAGACAATCGGTCTGCGAGACCGTCTGTGACCCGTCTAGACGAGCAAGTCTTCCTACGGCGTCGCACAGTCTACACGCTAGAGAGCCATCGTATATGTGTGGCGATCTAATCTTAACGCATGAAACGTATCAAGTAAGCCGTCATGACCGGTCCCTCATAGACGAAGGACTGGTTGTGGCTGGCTTCGTTGCATAGCAACTCATCCTATCACCCTGCAGTAGTCCCTCATACGCTGGTCAGACCAGAGCCTGTAGCATCCCATTTGCAGGCACCCTGCATCAGCCCGAGGTCACGAGTACTACGGCAGCACCTGTAGACCGCCCCTCTCTGTGTATCCAGAGACTCGCTAGAGACGAGAGAGATACACATAGAGACCAGCTACTCCAGTAGAGGTGTAGCGACTAGGTACTTCGATGGCTCATCAGCTCGGGTCAGTGCAGCGGCACGGCGTAGCTGTGAGACGGAGGAGAGAAGAGGCTCGGTCATACTAGACCTCTACACGTTTCCAATCTATTAATGCACAGATTATTTGAGACACCGTGAATAGTGAACTAATCATCGATGTAAAGCCCAAAGAGGTGTCTATGGCAGTGCTCGAAGACGGCGAGCTCGTAGAGCTACGGACGGAGAATAGAAATATCCGCTACGCTGTCGGAGACATCCTGCTCGGCGAGGTAGACAATGTCGTCAGAGGCAACAACGCCGCCTTCGTCAACATAGGCCCCATGAAGAACGGCTTTCTACACTACAATGATCTAGGCAAAGTATTTGGAGCGACCACCCACTTATTAGAAGATATAGCGGAAAAGAAGAAGGTACCCCCCATAGACAAGGTCAAAGAAGGGGAGCCTCTTCCTAAGGATGGTAACATCATCAACTCGGGACTCAAGAAGGGAGACAAGATCCTCGTCAAGGTAACGCGCGAAGCCTTCGGCACTAAAGGACCTAGCCTCTCCGCAGAGCTCTCCATAGCGGGCAGATTTCTAGTCTTAGTGCCCTTTAGCGATCAGGTAGCCATCTCTAGCGAGATACGCTCCATGGAGGAGCGTACGAGGCTCAAGACCATCGTGCAGAGTGTCATCAAGAGTGGCTATGGAGCCATCATTCGGACGCAAGCTGCGGGCAAGAAGACCCAAGAGCTCGTCGAGGAGATGATGGATCTGATAGACCGATTTGAGACAAGCATCAAGAAGCTGGTCCGTGCTAAGGCGCCTACTCAGATTTATGAAGAGCGAAACCGCGCTATCAACCTCATCCGAGACTCCTACAACAAGAGCTTTACCAAGATCGTCGTCAACGATCCTGACTACTACAAGGAGCTCAGAGGCTACGTAGCCGACATCGATCCAGGCAGAGAGCAGATCGTCACGCTCTATGAGGACGATGGTAAGCGACCCCTCTTCGACGCTTGCGGTGTGACAAAGCAAAAGAAGACCCTCTTCGGGCGTAAAGTCACCCTGCGCAATGGAGCCAATATTATCATCGAGCAGACCGAGGCTATGCACGTCATCGACGTCAATAGTAGCAAGAAGGCTCGCAGGACTTCCGGACAGGAGGAGACCGCCTTTGATGTCAATATGGCTGTCGCAGACCTCATCGCCCGTCAGATCCGACTGAGAGACCTCGGAGGTATCATCGTAATCGACTTCATCGATATGAATGAAGCAGCTCACAACAAGGAGCTATACGAGCATATGGTGAAGCTCATGGCAGACGACCGAGCCACCCACAAGATACTACCGCTGAGCAAGTTCGGTCTCATGCAGATCACACGACAGCGTGTCCGCCAGGCGACCATCATACGCACCGAGGAGACCTGCCCTACCTGTCAAGGCACGGGCAAGATCAAGACCTCCATCACCTTTACCGATGATCTGGAGGAGATGATAGCCCAGCTGACCACGGGCGACAAGCCGATCCGCAACTTCGCCATGCACCTACATCCCTACGTAGTGGCCTATATCAAGAAGGCTCCCCTCTTGGGGTCCTCTCTCTTTACTAAGTGGAAGAAGAAATACTCCAAAAACATCAAGCTGATCGAAGATCAAGATGTAGCACTCCTAGACTGCAAGATCTACGACAAGGATCGTAATCTGATCACTCTAGAGAAGTAACCAGCGAGCCGCACACCCCTTCCGTGTGCTAGCTCTGATACAAATACGCGAAGAGTCCCTACGAGAGCACCTCTGCTCCTTGTAGGGACTCTTTTGCTATGTCTACTCCTCATGCCCTTGAGTGCAAAGCTTTGACAAAGTTGTGGAAGACGATGAAGTTTGCAAAAAAACAGTACCTTCGTCATAGTGAATTATTGACTACGACAGAAGATGTAGCCACACTCTTGTATAAACCAACCCGTTACATTTATGAAACGACCTATAGTTACTACCTGCTTGTCACTACTTGTGGCGCTTCTTATCCCGAGTCTATCTGTGGCTCAGGAGTACATCACGCTGAAGCTCGGCGAGGATGCAACGAATGAATGGATACATCTTACTATCACGGCAAATGGTCCATGGACCATCGAAGGCGTCAAAGAGGAGGCTGTCCAGACGAGCGCTAAGAACTACTACACCCCTACATCTCGTGAGATTACGATACGAGGCGAGATCACGGAGCTAGACTGCTCCGATGACCAGCTGGTCGGACTTGACCTAACGCACGCTAAGAGTCTTAAGAAGCTCTGGTGCTTCAAGAACAAGATTACGACTCTAGATGTCTCAACGCACCCAGATCTCCTATGGCTCAACTGCTATGAAAATAGTCTCCAGACACTCACGCTAGGAGGTAATGACCGATTACAAAGACTTTACTGCTATCAGAACGAGCTGACCTCTCTAGATCTCTCTAAGGCAAAGAACCTGCGCAAGGTGTCATGCGCCAAGAATCAGCTCTCCACTATTGACATCAGCACGCTTAGCCAGCTCAACGACTTCTCCTGTGCCAATAATAAGATACAGACGCTGGATCTAAGTAAATCGACAGCGCTCTCTTCATTATGGTGCAATGGAAACGAGATCTCTTCGCTAGACCTAACGAACCTCTCGGGACTCTCGGTTCTGGACTGTGGTGATAATCAGATTACCACACTAGACCTCTCGTATACCCCGGAGCTACTACTCCTATGGTGTGCCGGTAATCAGCTAGAGTCTCTACAGCCGGCTACGACTCCGAGGGTGACCAATCTAGACTGCTCTCGCAATAAACTCGCCACACTTGACCTGTCGTCAAACACGGCTTTGTGGGTTTTAAAATGTTCTGGTAATAAGCTTCGCACACTAGATCTATCCCAGCACATGATGCTCACCGATATTTTGGCCGAGGACAATGAGCTGACACAGCTTACAGTGTCCCCCTCGGCGACCAAGCTTAGCAAAGTAAATTGCTACCACAACAATTTGCAGGGGACTGCTCTTGCAGGTCTGCTGACAGCCTTGCCGACACACTCTCCACAAACTAAAGCTGAAATCACCCTCATAGATACTCAAAGTCCTCAAGAGCGAAACGAGCATCTCTCAAAGGAGCAAATCGCAGATCTCCAGGCAAAAGGTTGGCGTCCGCTAGATTATAACAATGGTAATCCTACACTCCTCGTCCCGCAGGAGGAGCCTTACATGACGCTTCATACAGCTCTACCCATAGGCGACCCGATTACTATTCAAGCGACTAGTAGTAACGGTGCGGCGCCTCGCTTTGAGGGGCTGACGGTAGACACTCAGGGGAAGACTTTCGTTGCCAGCCAGGAGATTACAATCAGAGGAGATCTAGCCTCCCTCTCAGCTCCAGCTATCAAGATGACTGCTATAGACCTGTCTCGTCAACCCAATCTTAAGACCCTGTCTCTCGCTTCTAATCAGCTTACGAAGATAGATCTATCTCACAATGGTAAACTGAAATCTCTAGACCTGTCTGGGAATCAACTCAGCTCTATCATATGCGGTATCCATCTAGATCTTATGGAGTTGAACCTAGCTGACAATCGACTGGCAAACGTTGATCTGTCTACGCTGTTCACACTTCAAGAGCTCACACTCTCTGGGAATCCTATTGCGACGATTAACCTAGAGGAGAACAGAGCCTTAGAGACGCTACTTTGTGCTCGAACGAATCTTACAAGCATCGACCTATCTCACAACACAAAGCTACAGGTGCTAGACCTCTCAGCAAATGCACTCCAAGCCCTCTCTCTCCAAGGACTAAAGGACCTACAAGAGGTGCGCATCTACCAAAACAACATAGCTCTAGAGGCGATGAAGCAACTTCTCACGGATCTCCCTGTACGACCACAAGAGGGATGTATCATAGATGCAGGACGTATTACGGTTATAGACTCTGAGTCCACACGCGAGAAGAATCAATTTGCTGATGACTTTCTTGAGATTATCCGTCCTAAGTATTGGCAGGCTTTTGACTTTAAGGGTGGAGTAAATGATGGCCGTGGAGAGGTCATTTTGAGCAATGAGCATATCGGTGCTCGGGAGCTTGTGACTATTGAGCTTGTAGAGGGGCAGGTCCAGATAGCTGGCACGACACCACACACGCTCATTCGCCTAGTCTCCATCTCGGGGGAGGAGATTATCTCCACCACCTCTGGTTCCGATGGTATGGCTACAATTGCTACAGCATCCCTAGAGCGTGGATCCTACATCCTCCTCGTCGGTGATGCGTGCTATAAGCTCTATGTGCCGATGTCTATATAGGAGGCTTAAGATCCTTGGATCTCAACTCCTTTTGTCTTAGCTCCACGAGGGGATAAACGGGGTGTACCGTAGAGAGCGGATACAGCATCTCTCTGTGGTACACCCTGTGCGATAGAGGTGCTCGCAATTAGGCCCGATCACTGTCTGGAGGTGCTGAGAGCATGCGCGACCAGACGTAACACGCTGTGCCTATAAACAGCAATATCCACGGAGGCGTTGTCCAACAGCCCCTTAGGAAATGAACATGCTCCGCCGAGGAACGGAAAAATTCTTCGGAAGAATGAGATGAAACTTCGGAAGAAAGGAATCGAAGTTCGGAAGAATTTTCCCGTTCCTCGGTGAAGAGCACAAAAAAACCACAGAGGAATTTGCGTTTTCCTCCGTGGCTTGGTACGGACCCTATGAAGAGACTCTTTACTACAGTAAGTAAAGCCTTGGATCTGTGGCTGGTGAATGGGACTTTTATCAGACAGCAAAGATTAGTATCTTTGCAGTGCAGTAAGAGGGCCGGCCTCGGATTTTGCCTCCTGTCTCACAGGTCAGCAGAGACGACACCGAAGGCCCTCTCATCTGTAGACACACACTATGGTTATGAACGCTAGCGACTACCCTCTCCTATCGCATATTGATACGCCCCAGCAGTTACGTCAGCTCTCTCTCTCGCAGCTTCCTCAGCTGTGTCAGGAGCTCCGTCGCTATGAGCTGGAGGTGCTCTCACACGTACCAGGTCACCTGGGATCTAGTCTAGGGGCGGTGGAGCTTACGGTAGCGCTCCACTACGTCTGTCGTACCCCTTACGATCGCATCGTCTGGGACGTGGGACATCAAGCCTATGGGCACAAGATCTTGACGGGAAGGCGCGATCGCTTTGAGTCTCTACGACAGTGGGGCGGGCTCTCGGGCTTTCCGCTCCCTAGCGAGAGCGAGTACGATACTTTCCCAGCAGGGCACGCCTCGAACTCAATCTCGGCTGCGCTCGGCATGGCGATTGCGGCCAAGCTCAAGCAAGAGGAGCGTCACGTCGTGGCGGTCATTGGCGATGGATCGATGACGGGCGGGCTGGCCTTCGAGGGGCTAAACAATGTGAGCTCCTACCCCAACGATCTGCTCATCGTGGTCAACGATAACAACATGTCCATCGATGCTAATGTAGGTGGACTAAACAAATACCTCGTCGACCTCAACACCAGTCACGCATACAATACGATCCGCTACGACCTCTACCGTGGTTTGCGACAGATGAATCTGATAAATGATCGTCGCAAGAAAAACATCCAGCGGATCAACAACAGTGTCAAGTCGCTCCTGACGCAAAACCACTCCTCCTTCTTCGACGGCTTGGGGATTCGCTACTTTGGTCCAGTCGATGGGCATGACATAGAGCATCTCGTGGAGACGCTCCGACGCATCCTCCCGATGCGAGGCCCGAAGATACTACACCTCAGGACGATCAAAGGTAAGGGCTACAAGCCTGCCGAGGAGAATGCGACCGTATGGCATGCGCCTGGTTGCTTTGATGTGAAGACGGGAGAGCGTATCAAGAGCGAGCGAGGAGCGCATCCGCCGAAGTTTCAAGAGGTCTTCGGAGAGACCGTCACCGAGCTGGCGACTGAGGACAAGCGCATCGTGGGGATCACACCCGCCATGCCGTCGGGCAGTTCGCTGAATGTGATGATGCGAGCCTTCCCCGAGCGAAGCTACGATGTGGGGATTGCGGAGGCGCACGCAGTGACCTTTAGCGCAGGGATGGCGCGTGAGGGGATGATCCCGTTTTGTGTCATTTACTCCTCTTTCCTACAGCGCGCTTATGACCAGATCATACACGATGTCGCTCTGCCAGGCTACCACGTAGTCCTCTGCATCGACCGTGCTGGCTTGGTCGGTCAGGATGGAGCGACGCATCAGGGAGCCTTTGACCTAGCTTACCTCTGCACTGTCCCGAATATGACGGTTGCGGCTCCGATGAATGAGCACTACCTGCGCCACCTGATGCGCACGGCTTACGAGGTGCAGGAGGGCCCGATGGCGATCCGCTACCCACGTGGCGAGGGTTCGCTGGTGGACTGGCGCTGTACAGCGGAGCTCCTTCCGATAGGCAAGGGACGTGTGCTACATGAGGGCGGACGCATCGCATTGCTCTCCATCGGCACCATAGGTGTGACCGCCAAGGAGGTGCGGGAGCGTCTACTCGTTGAGGGTATCGAGGTGGCGCACTACGACTTGATCTTTGCAAAGCCACTAGACGAAGAGCTGATCACGACGGCTCTGGAGCGTTACGACCGCATTGCCACGCTTGAGGAGGGGACGCTCATCGGAGGCGTGGGCGAGCGGATTGCAGCCCTGGCTCAGCGTCAGGGCTTCCGAGGAAAGCTCATACAGTTTGGCCTGCCCGATGCTTTTATCGAGCAAGGCACCGTCGCCGAGCAACGACGCTACTGTGGCATCGATGCGGACACAATATATAATAGAATCAAAGCTGAGCTATGCGAATAGTTATTGCTGGAGCGGGCGAAGTGGGGACCCACTTAGCCTATAGGTTGTCGGGAGAGGAGCAGCAGTCCACGACGCTCATTGACTCTGACAAGGAGTTGTTACGTCGTGTGCAGCGCAAGTTTGACGCCTACACGATCGTGGGTGATCCGACAAAGCTGGAGGATCTGCAGCTGACGGAGGTGCACGACTGCGACCTCTTCGTCAGCGTGATGCCGGGTGAGGCGGAGAATCTACTGGCCTGCATGCTCGCTGCGCAACTTGGAGCCAAGCGAACCATCGCTCGTATCAACAACCACCGCTATCTGGCGGATCACTACCGTCGCTTCTTCGGGAGCCTAGGCGTGGATCAGCTCATCTACCCTGAGGAGCTGGCTGCAGAGGAGATCGCTAACAGCTTCAAGCACCCCTGGGCGAGAGTCTATGTGGAGCTGCTCAACGGGGCTTTCGTCCTCGTGGGCGTCAAGGTGCGCCAGGGGAGCATCCTCGTGGGGCGTCCGCTGAGCTGGACCAAGGAGCTAGGCGACAAAGCCTTTCACGTGGTCTCTATCAAGCGTGGCGAGGAGACGCTCATACCTGATGGCCAGACGATCATAGAGCATGGCGACGTGGTCTTCTTCACCTGCCTCAACAAAGACATCGACCTTGTCCGTCAGTACTGCGACAAAGACCAACGACCCGTCAAGCGTGTGGTCATCCTCGGCGGAAGCCTCATTGCGCTTCGCACCGTTTCGAAGGCTCCGAGCAATATTGACTTTCACCTTATCGAGCGAGACCTAGAGCGTATCAAGGAGATCGAGGACGAGATCCCCTCCAATGTCAAGCTCTACGACGGCGATGGCCGTGATCTCAACCTCATCTCCGAGATCGGACTGGACGAGGAGAGCATCTTCGTCGCTCTGACGGAGAACTCGGAGACGAACATCCTCGCTTGCCTCGCTGCCAAGCGTTTTCAAGTGGCCAAGACCATTGCGAAAGAGGAGAACATTGACTACATCCCCCTAGCGGAGAAGCTGGATATCGGCACGATCATCAACAAGAAGGTGATCGCCGCGGGCAACATCTTCCACGCGCTCCTCGGCTCCGACACGAAGACGGTCAAGTCGCTCACCATCGCTCACACAGACGTGGCGGAGCTACAGGCTAAGAGTGGCTCGACGATCACCGAGCGCCCCGTCAAGGAGCTAGACATACCGCAGGGCATCACCCTCGGTGGGCTGGTGCGCAACGGCGTGCCGATGCTGATCGACGGTAATATGGAGATCCAGCCCTACGACAGCGTCGTGGTCTTCTGTACCAATACGCCTATGGAGCGACTCGCTAAGCTCTTTGACTAAAGCACCACAACTAGCGAATCCCTTTTTCTGATCCTTCCAAAACCTATCTGACGAAAGCAAGCGCATGAGACGTATCAACCTACCCTTCGTGGGGAGCATCGTGGGAGCCATGTGCCTCATCGAATGTCTCTTTTTGCTCCTCTGCATTGTGGTCTCCCTCCTCATGCAGGATCACGCTGTGGCTCCTCTCCTAGTCACGCTAGGCTGTGCTCTGCTGATCGGGCTCGGCTGCCTCTGGTTCGGACGACTCAAGTATAGTGACAAGCTCGGTCGTCGTGAGGCTATGCTCGCCGTGGCGATGACTTGGCTGGTGGTAGCTCTGATTGGTATGATTCCCTTTCTCGTAGGGGGTTACCTGCCCCACTTTAGCAATGCGCTCTTTGAGTCGGTCTCGGGCTTTACCACTACGGGCGCCTCAACCTTTACCTCTGTGGAGCACCTCCCCAAGGGGATCCTCTTCTGGCGCTCCATCACCCAGTGGCAGGGCGGTATCGGTATCGTCGTCTTCTCCCTCGCCCTGAGCCCCGTGCTGGGCAAAGACACTGGTCTCCTCTACCAAGCTGAGGTGACGGGCGTGGATCACGACCGCTTTATGCCACGGATCAAGGAGGTCGCCATACGCCTCTCGGCAGTCTATACCTTACTGACGCTGGTACTGATCGTCTTGCTACGACTCACGCCGATACCTTGGTTTGACGCTTCCTGCGTTGCTTTGACTTGCATCTCAACTGGAGGCTTCTCTATATACGATCAGCCCTTTGAGGTGATCAATAGTCCCTACTTCGAGACGATCCTGATGATCTTTATGGTGATCGGGGGCCTAAACATGACGCTCATCTACTTTGCCTTCAAGGGGCAGGTCAAGCAACTCTTCCGAGACGAGCAGACCCGCTGGTTCCTCGGCATCATCTTCGTCACAGCCTCTCTCGTCGCCCTGCACCTTGTCCTCAACAGCATACAGCCTCACCTGGGGAAAGCACTGCGTGATTCCTTCTTTCAGATCGTCTCACTCATCTCTACCACGGGATATCTCTATGCGGACTACACTAGCTGGGGTCCCTTCTTTATGCTGTGCGG
>CAMPUN010000022.1 GCA_946997275.1 uncultured Porphyromonas sp. | reverse complement strand
GCACCGCCTTGAAGCCAAGCTGATAAGTGTAGGGCGAGGCGCTGAAGCTGTAGTCACCCGCATAGATATCGTAGAGCGGAGCAGACAGTAGGTTGAGTTCGTCACGACCATACAGCCACTCATCGGTGTCGTGCTCTTTTTCGGTGTAGATATGCTTGTCACTCTCATACCTTGTACCATTAGCTACGCCAAAGTTGTAGCGCACCATAGCCCGTCGATAGTTGAGCTGCTGAATATTGAAGACAGACGCTCCCGAGTGGAAGGTAATGTCGATACAGGTCGGCTCGCCGTAAAGGTCACGCGGGGTCACCTCCTTAGCCAGGTCCGGCTGTGCCCGAAGCTTACTACCTACAGGTCCCAGTTCGAACTGAGACAGATTCATAATATGTACATTGGTACAGCGCGTAGGCACTGCCTTGGCGGGGTAAAACTTTCCATCGTGGAGGAATACCCAGTTGTCGGGGTTATGCCAGTCATAGTACTTAGCGTCCGAGTGGGGTGGATCGGAGGGCGTCTCTTCCTTACCCGTGCCACCGGGCACAGTTCCATGCCCCTCCCCAGTAAGGTCCGGCATCCACCAGAGCTCGTCTGAAGAGACAGAGATCGTACCCTTACTCGTATTAGTACCACACCTAGTTCCGTCGACGGTCAACGTGTAGTGCTCGTAGTGCGCCTTACCATCGACTACACGAGGAGCGGACACCTTACGGCGGATAGTACGTCCAGAGTCGGTGTCTCCATTGTCAAAGGTCCACTTGTACGCACTGTCCGACACACCCAGATTGGTTGCTGTCAGGGTCACCATATCGCCAGGACAGTGAGCACCCTGCGGAGAGACGGTCACCGCAATACCCTCAGAGATGTCCTCGAGCTTGACGGTAAACTTCTCCGTCTGCATATTCGTCTCACCACATAGACTGGTTTTAATCTCCAGCCTGTACTCATTCTTGAGTTCACTAGGCGACTCAGCATTAAGCTCCCATTTGACCATAAGGTCTTCGGGCAAGTCCTCAATATTTGAGCTCATAATGACCTTGTCCCCATCCTTGAGAACCACGGTGCCGACCTTGTTCGGGATATTGATCAGCTTAAACTCCATATAGCCCGTCTCCTTAGAGCAGCGATACCCTACGTAGGTAGGACGTGCGTACGAGGGAGTCAGACCCTCCCTTTTTATCGGCACATTAACGTCGATGGTTGAGTCATCCCAAGACCATGCCCACCAAGCATCCCACGAAAAGCCATCCTCACCCCAATCGTCTTGGTCATTGTTTGGATTGTACCCATCAAGAGGTAATTTGTAATAGCCATCACCGACATTCCCTCTCTCCAGCTCTCCTTTGACAAACTGGTTGACTCCAATGGAGTCTACCTTGTGAGTCCACCTGTTACAATCGTAGTCTATCCATTGCCAACTAGGTTTTGGATAGAAATAGCGGAAGTTGAGCGTGACTGGGAGGTCTACATTTTTGATAGGGATATAGAACTTCGTATGGTCTAGCTCCTTGCCCTCACGATCATAGGGGTAAAAGTAGAAACGCTTTGACTTGCCCCCAGGAAGACCCGATACTAGAAAGACAACGTTGCGAGGCTTACCAGTCTTCTTGTCGACACCATAGTCTAGACGACCATCTGCAAAGGGGTAGACGCGAACCTCATCACAAGAGGCACGATCCACGACTGGGTTAATGAGCTCCGTGAGTTCAGGATTGAAGTCTGGCTCATTCATATCCAGATTGATATAGAAAGACTCTCCCGGTTGACAAGGATGCTCAAACTTGAGACGGTAGATACCACGAGGCATCGGGTGATCCTTCAAGTAGGCATCCTTCTTTGGATCGTTAGTTATGACACCTTTAAGAGCACTTGGATTAGCAGAGTTATCTTCGTAAGGGTAGACTACGCGCTCTCCATTTTTGCCTACCTTATAGATAAATCTAAATGGGTAGAACTTCTCAGGCGTGCCAGTTCCTCCAGGACCTGTGAAGGTATTGGACATCTTAATCTTCTCTCCTAGTCCTATCATACCACCACCATAAGGGTTTTTAGTATTAGTCGAGTCAGGAGTACGGAAGTAGTAGCTCTCACACGCACGGCGATAATCCTCATACCCCTCTGGAGCCTGAACAAGCGTAATCTCCATACCAGCCATAGCGTTGAGAGACTCACCGTAAAAGGTGAAGAGATAGGTATGATAACCTGGACTCAAATAGGCTGTAAGAGTACCAAGCCTTATTCTATCCGACATCGGCTGAGGCAGGTGAGCGTAGATGCTAGAGAAGTCGTAGAGACGATTCTCTGTAGGCTTCTTGTTCGTAGGTGCTAGGATGAGACTAGGCTTAGGCGTGATGGGCTTACCATAGAGGTCTGTTCCCTCTACCTCGACGTAGTAACGCTTCGTCGGATCATATCCCGCAAAAGTATATCGCTTGTCTACTAGTGTTGAGATTGAAGACCCAAAGTCGTCTGATATGTGTACGGGCTTAGCTCCAGGAGCAGGTTTGCTCTCACCATCGGCTAGCTCATAATACTTAATTCGTAGAGAGCAAAAGTTCCGCCCTTGGAACCATACGATCTGTCCTATCGAACAGTCAGAGGTGTCTTCCGTCTCAAGAATTTGAAAGCGTCCGCCTCCAGACTCTCCTCCACCTACATAGTCTAAGTCCACTCGGACTGGAACGGTGATGTAGTCGTTACACCCCTCGTTGGGCCGCTTGAGGCGTATCAGCAAGGCTGCTGGAAGAGCCTTTTGCTCTTCAAGCTCTTGGAGTGACATAGACTGAGGTAACTTATAAGAGAGAACAAGCTGAATACCATCCGGAGACTCACTAACATAAACTTCAGAAGGAGATCCCTTCTGGTCACTCCAAAGTAGAGAGCTGGCATCTAGAGTTCCATTCGTGAGCTTCTCATACTCTAGCTGGGTGACAATAGCCACCTCGTAGTTTTTAACAAAGGTAGAGGGGAAGGAGTCCGCATACTCAGGGAAGTATCTCTCTGAATCTCCTTGGTAGCCCCTATTCATCTCCTTAAAGAGTTCGCGTAGTCCTAACTTATCCTTATTAAAGTTCGCACTAAGCTCAACAATGTTTCCTGAGCAGCCTCTACCGCTCATTTGTTTAATGTCAAAAGGAATTTTGAGATCCGATGGCACCGTAGGTAGGTTGGTCGTAGGTCCGTAGACGGCGAACGACTTAACAGTAGTCTCTCGACAGTCACTCTCTAAAGTGTATTCGTAAGTACCTTGTGGTAGTGCCCCGCTATACTCAAAGTGGTAGAGGGTTGTATCTCCCTTGACCTCTCGCTTAGTGGGTTGCATCTTCTTGGCCGTAAGAGCACCGGGTGTCTTAATATTCAAGACGGGAGGTCTCTGCGTACCTCCTCGCGCTACGATATGAAAGCTACCGTATGGTCTACAAGGCAACCTATAAGCATCAAATTTCACCTGGGTCTCCTCCAGTGCTACATACTTGTTCTCGACCTCTACTTTTACAAAGTCTTGAAGCGTGGTCTCAATGACAGGGTGATTGACTTCCTTCTTAGGAGTAATCCTAATAAATATCTTATAGTCTGCTCGTCCTGGCAACTGCTCTAAGCGAAGAGCTCCTTTCACGCCCGGAGCCTCCTTGTACCCCTTGGTGTAGCTGTTACCCGTCTTATCCTTGACATCGTACTCTACCTTTTCTATCTGAGAAATATCTAGAGCAGTTCTTCCGAAAGCGGCTAGTAGACTAATCTCCATCGTACCCTCATTCTGACAGTAAGAGGGGGTCGTCTTTATTTCAAACTGGTAATTCCAATCCAAATCGGCACCTTGGGATGTCTTCTGTGCGGAGAGCGCAGAGATTGACAGAAGGAGGAGAAGGAGGGAGAGGGTGATGTATCTATATCGTTTCATAGCGTATGAGACATAGGGTGGATAAAGGGTATCTGCGTCAAGGCACGACTACTCAAAGTCTTGCTGCGTGATCTTGATCTGGTACCACGTATTGCGGATGACGGAGTACTCGCTCACGCCCGCATTGTTTGCGGCTAGCTGACCGGTCTTTTCCGTGGTGCGGTCGTCAAATTTGTCTTTGAGTGGATGCCTGCCAACCTGATAGCCCGTGCGGTGCTTGGGGTCCCACTCATTGACCTGGAAGGTAAGCCTGAGCTGCATCGCTGCCAGCTGGTCGAGCGTTAGCCCCGCATCGGCACTCGTCGGGCGGATGAACTCCGGCACGTAGATTGTCGTATAGTAGTCGGACAAACTCAGCTCGCCGATAGCGTGACCGGCGCTTGCGGTGCTAGCCATATTGCGCTGCACCTTGTTCTTGTCTCGCTCTATGTAGTAGCAGTCCTGCCCACCCTGAGGAGCCCGATAGTAGTTGGAGCTGATGGGACTGTAGAGCGTTGTGGTCCACTGGTCCTTGTCGTAGTAGCGCGAGGCAAAGAGGGCGAAGTAGCGTGGCACGTTGTACAGCGCCATCTCAAAGTCCTCTATATAGTCTAGGACAAGCATCTGATCCGAGGTGGGGTCGCCCAGCACGCTGTTGGCAATCATGTTGGGCATCGTGATATCGATACGCGCTAGCACACGAGTCAGACGCACGGGGCGACGCTTGCCGTTCTCTGCGAGGAAGCGGTAGGGATCCTCCTTGGTGCCTTGACCCAGCATCTGCTTGATGGCATCGATGCTGACGTTGGGACATATAGCGGTCATCGGGATGAGGTCCTCCTCACCACTGCCACCTTCCGCTAGCTTAGGGAGGAACTCTGGCTGCCAAGGTATCTTCGTCAGTCCAGGAAGCGTGTAGAGCTGCCCACGCTCAGAGACACCCTGCAGGGCTGTCGTCAGGTTGTAGGTCTTTGAAGCCTCATTGGCAACGAAGTAGAAGTCAAAGCTCTTTACATTCCCAGGGATAAGGACGGGGTGGCTCCAAGGCGTGCCATCGGTTACAGGCTGTGTATAGCCCCCTAAGACTTGGTTGACTAGACACTTGCCCGTAGCGTGGTCGAAGATAAGGACACGCACAGTCTTGACCTTATCCTCCGCAGCGGTGAGCTTCTTCTGTAGCTCAGATAGAGGCATCGTGCCCTGACGGAAGGTGGACTGCGGAGCCACGCTCATCGATAGGTAAAAGTCTCCCTGCTCTGGGGGACATGCGGAAGGGTCATCGTATACGCAGCTGGTCAGACTCGTCAGGCCCGCCAGCAGGAGCATCGCAGAGAGCAGCCACGCAAGGATCGTGCGGGGGCCTCCTTGTATGCTATGTAGATTGCATTTCGTCATGGCTTTGTAGCTCGAGAGGTTAGACACATTATATATTATGGTCTTGCTCACGGATGAGCCAGCCATTGATCCATACGCCGACCGCTAGGAAAGTCTCCTGTGTCACGGGGCGACCATCGAAGGCGAAGATGATAGCGTAGCGATCCTCACGATCGAGGAACTCCTGATCGGAAAGCTTATTGTTTGCGTAGAACTTCGTCTGCAGCAGTAGCGATAGCAGATCCACGTTGAGAAGCTCCTTGCCCGTAGCGCGCTCCGTGATGATGAGTCGCTGCTTTTGGTTGGTCAGCAGGCGGAGCGTGTTAAGCTCGACAGCGATACCGCCCGTCCCCTTGATCTGCTCAGCATAGTACGGGGTGTAGGTGAGGACGTCGTCGGTGAGCACCTCGCCAGCGCCATTGTAGCGACCGTTGGGAGCAGTGATCTTAAAGTCGTAGTTGTCGAGTTTGATGTTGGACTTGCCGCCCTCAGAGAGGTCCTGCATGACGAGGCGAATCTTGTTGGTCCACTTAGCCATCGGGACGACGATGAGCCGGCTTCCATCGCCCAGCACCTGGACATCCTTAGAGACGCCATAGAGTAGCGGTGGCAGCTCGGCGACGATCCGCTTGTCCTCAGCCCTCGAGATCTGTACGAGCAGATCCTTCATCGTCGAGGTGCCGGTCTGTAGCTTGCTCTGCTCATAGAGAGTCCCCATACGGTGGCCACAGAGAGCCATGATGGTGTAGTTGCCCGGGGCGAGCTGTAGCTCGAAGGTCTGCTTCTCCTTGTAAGGTGCAGCCGCATCGACCAGCTCCGAGACAAAGTGCCCCGCCTCGTCGAAGATGTAGAGATGCACATCCTCAGCCTCGCGATGCCAGCGATCTACGTACTGCATATTGTAATCGTAGCGTAGCTGCACACGGAGGGGGCAGGTGGACAGATCCTCGTAGATGCACTTGTCACAAGAGACAAAGCTCCAGCTCAGCAGGAGCATGACTCCTATATATAATAGTCTCGATCGAGATAGCGTGTGTGGTACCATAGTCAACGTGGGGCTTTAGCCCTCTTTTATGTGAATAGTTCCTATGAGGGGAACATTCAACCCCTCATAGGATAATGCCATTACTTTAGACTGCTGGCAAGGAGCAGTAAGGGAGGATTATAGAGAGATATCCTGTGTACGAACGATCCAAGGATTGACGTTAACGTCGAAGGAGATGAATGACTGACTTGGGTCATCGTTGCCTGGGTTATCCTTATCGTTTGTGACGGTAGGAGCACCTGGGCGAGAGATCTTCTTAAGGTTGATCTTGTAGATGTTGTTACGTACTACACCGTAACGACCGTAACCCATATCAACGCTAGACTGAGTATTGTTGAAGTGACGGATTAGGTTCGTCTGATAGTAGCAAGCACCATCCTTGTAAGCTTGGATTTCTCCGAACGTACCAGAAGCAGTAACATCACCCTGAGCATCAATAGTCAGACCAGCATCAAAAGCAGCCTTGAGAACAGCCTTAAAGCCTTTAGCCGTATTGTCGATCTCAGGCTGGGTGTTAGTAGCATCATCAATGATAGTCTTGTACTCAAGCATCTTAGCCGTTGTAAAGCTGAAGCCCTTCCAGTAGTACCATGTCTGACCCTCTGTGAAGGTGATACCGTCATGGTCTGCAGGTGTCCAAGTACCACTGAGGATGAATGAGGTGGTCTGCTGAACCTTCTGAGAGGCAGCATCCATCGTGTTCTCTAGGCAGTACTGACCCTTTTCATCCTCAAAGCCCATGGTACCAGTTAGAGCAGGTGTACCATCTATGTAGGTGAAGTCTGCAGCATTGAATGCGCCAGAATAGTTAGGATCCTTAGCGTAGCGGTCGAAGCGTGTGCTAGCATCTGTAGCGGTCTCGTCTGGAAATCCAGCTAGAGCAGTCTTGCCAAACTGACGATAGATGAAGGTCTTCGTGTTGGTCGTGTTGAGCTGCCACTTAATGTTGGTCAGCTTACCATTCTCAAATGTTGGGGTACCACCTACGAATACCTTAGCGAGGATACGGTCTACGTTGACTGAAACAGGATTCTGCTCAGCAGCTGCGTCGGTATCCTTCATATTAGCGGATGTAACCTTGACAAGACCACGGTCGTTAGACATCATGATACCATTGCCTGATAGCGTAGCAACATCAGTCGTAATAGCAGCCTGAACATCTAGGAGTGACTTGTTTACCACAGTAGCATCCTTTACAGCTTGTGTTGGGTTGACGATAGCCAGCATCAGATAGTCTTGGGTTACGACTTTCTCAGCCTTGGTTGTGAAGCGAGCTGTCGTAGCGGCAGTACCATTAGGAGCGATACCATCACCCGTAGGAGCGACGCTACCATCACCTGTGATGGCATAGTCAAGGGCATACTTAACCATGTTGCTGTTCTCATCAAGGAGTACGACGCGGACAGCCGTGATCTTCTGCTCATCTGCGGTACCTGCATACTCATCGCCAGCGTTCTTGCCGTCCACACCAGCTCTTGTACCACCTTGTGGGAGGTTAAACGTGAATGAGACATAAGCATCGCCTGCCTCACTCTTTGGTTGGTTCTTGTCGTTCTTGCAGCTTGCGAAGAGCAGCACTGCGGCGAGAGCCAACGTTGCATAAATAAACTTCTTCATAGTTGAATTGGTTTGGTTGATTATTAAAGTGAATATTCTTCGTGGGCAAAGGTACGGCACGTATTTTTACCGCGTGTTGTCATTTTCGGTATTTCGCTTGACAGTTTCGGTATTTAACATATTTGAGATTAGAAGTTAGAGATTAGAGATCGGAGCTATCGGAGGGGTCAGACGAGTAACGGCTGTAGGGACGCTCGGTCGAGCGTCCGTTGTGTCAAAGGTTACAGCGACCGTTGGTTTAACGACAACGGACGCACCGATCGTGCGTCCCTACAGCCGTTACTCGTCCCGCTGTTCGACAACTACTCGCCTCGTGCACCTCTATATATCGCTACAGGTCCTCGCAATAATACTTCGGATATATGATCTGATTCTTCGGAAGTTTCATTTCATTCTTCGGAAGTTTTACTTTGCGCCTCGGTGGAAAATGTTTTTTCCCTCCGTGGATATTTGCGATTTCCTCGGGAGGGGGGATTAGAGGTTAGAGATTAGCAATTAGAGGTTAGAGCGGAGAGCAGAGCTATCGGAGTGATCAGAGCTATCAGAGCCATCGGAATGATCTAACCTCTAATCTTTACCCTCTAACTTCTAATCTCTAGCTTCTAATCTCTAGCTTCTAATCTCTAACTCCCTTCCTAATCCCAAATAAAATAGGTATCTTTGTGGACGAATCGTTTACCACGGACTTTACTAACAACTTTATTACCTATATATAGTATGAAGAATTTGGACTGGTCATCATTGGGGTTTGGTTACCTCAAGACCGATTACAACGTGCGCTGTTACTATCGTGATGGCAAGTGGGGCGAGCTAGAGGTCTCTTCGGAGGAGACGATCACGCTACACATGGGTGCTACCTGTCTGCACTACGGTCAGGAGGCTTTTGAGGGTCTCAAGGCTTACCGTGGCAAGGATGGTAAGATACGCCTCTTCCGTGTCGAGGAGAATGCTAAGCGTATGATCCGCTCGGCTGAGGGTGTCGTCATGGCTTCCGTACCTGAGGATCTCTTTATCAAGGCTGTCAAGAAGGCTGTCGAGCTCAACAAGGACTATGTACCTCCCTACGAGAGCGGTGCTTCGCTCTACATCCGCCCACTCCTACTCGGTCTGGGTGCTCAGGTAGGTGTCAAGCCTGCTCCTGAGTATCTCTTTATCGTCTTCGTATCTCCCGTAGGTCCTTACTTCAAGGAGGGCTTCAAGCCTACACCTATGGCTATCATGCGTGGCTATGACCGTGCGGCGCCTCTGGGTACGGGTACGATCAAGGTGGGTGGTAACTATGCTGCTGGTATGGTACCTACCGTCCTGGCTCATGAGAAGGGCTACAGCGCTTGCCTCTTCCTGGATGCTAAGGAGAAGAAGTATATCGATGAGTGCGGTCCTGCTAACTTCTTCGGAATTAGAGACAACACGTACATCACGCCGGAGTCTACCTCTATCCTACCCTCTATCACGAACAAGAGCTTGATGCAGCTCGCTGAGGATCTCGGTCTGAAGGTGGAGCGTCGTCATGTACCTGAGGAGGAGCTGGCTACCTTTGAGGAGGCTGGTGCTTGCGGTACGGCTGCTGTCATCAGCCCGATACTACGTGTGGACGATCTCGATGAGCACAAGACTTACGAGATCTCTAAGGATGGCAAGCCCGGTCCTATCAGCGAGAAGCTCTACAACAAGCTACGTGGCATCCAGTACGGCGACGAGCCTGATACACACGGCTGGGTCACCATACTAGACTAAAATAGACTACTCGCCTCGTATCTTACGAGGCACTTAACGCATAGAGGCGCACTCAGCATGACGATGCTGGGTGCGCCTCTTGTGATTAGAGAGAA
>CAMPUN010000021.1 GCA_946997275.1 uncultured Porphyromonas sp. | reverse complement strand
GGCCAAGAACAGACCCACGGGAGGTCTCGAGTTCTTCTTCTCGCTAGCCAAGAGCCTCCCCGAAAAGGCGAAAAAAGAATCTTGATTAAGTCAATACCCTGCAAAGATAAGCCAACGATCACAAGGCTGTTACCTCTACTGCTGTCAGTGCCTTCCAGCATACCGAAGGTACAGTTACACACGCTCTAAGCCGATCGGCTTAGCAACTCATGACGAGTACGCTAGTACGCTAGAGCAGGTGGCGCTCAGCGTGGTAGGAGGAGCGTACGAGAGGACCGCTCTCGACGTGACGAAAGCCTTTGTCTAGGGCTATCTCCCGAAGCTCGGCAAAGTGGTCGGGATGCACATACTCCTGCACGGGATAGTGGCGACGAGTAGGCTGGAGGTATTGACCTAGCGTAAGGATACTACAATTGACCTGACGCAGATCGTCCATCGTCTCGAGGATCTCCGCCTGCGTCTCGCCGAGACCGAGCATCAGTCCCGTCTTAGCGGGTAGTCCCGCCTCAGCAATCTGTGCCAAGACGGAGAGACTACAGTCATAAGTAGCTCGGCTACGTACGATGGGTGTGAGCCGTCGTACGGTCTCCATATTGTGCGCCACCACCTCGGGGCGCTCTTGTAAAATCGGAGCAATGAGCTCCGCTTGCCCATCGAAGTCTGGGATCAGCACCTCGATCGTGACGCCAGGGCAGAGCTCGCGTATCTGTCGTATCGTATCGACCCAGTGGGCACTCCCCTTGTCGGGCAGGTCGTCACGATCCACACTGGTGACCACCGCATGCTTGAGCCCTAGCGCACGGACACTCTCGGCCACGTGACGAGGCTCCTCAGGGTCTAGCGGTAGCGGACGACCCGTCTCTGTATTGCAAAACTTACAAGCGCGTGTACAGACGGCACCTCCGATCATAAAGGTAGCGGTGCCTCGTGACCAGCACTCACCCTGATTAGGGCAGCGCCCACTCGTGCAGATGGTGTGCAGGCAATGCTTCTGTAGCACGGCACGCGTCTCGTCGTAGGTTACATCGCTACCAAGCTTGATCTTGAGCCACTCTGGCTTCCGTATGTGGGGTTGCTTCATCAGCTCTTTTTACTTCAGCTTACGATCGAGGAACTCGATGATGCGACTGTAGAGGTGCTGTCTGTTGTTGCCCCCATAGATGCTGTGATCCTTGTCGGTGTAGGTCGCCATCTCAAAGGGTATGTCCGCCTTGACCAGTTCTGTGGCTAAGCGCATCGTGTTTTGCAGATGCACATTGTCATCAGCCGTGCCGTGGATGACGAGCAGATCGCCGTGGAGGTTGTGAGCGATAGACAGTACTGAGGAAGCCTCGTACCCCTTGTTATTAACCTGCGGTGTCGCCATAAAGCGCTCTGTATAAATCGTGTCGTAAAAGCGCCAGTCGGTCACAGGAGCCACAGCTACACCAGCACGAAAGACCTTGCCACGACAGAGCGACATGAGCGTATTGTACCCGCCATAGCTCCAGCCGAAGATAGCGATGCGACTTCCATCGATATAGTTAAATTGCTTGGGCAGCGCCTCGGCAGCAGCTATCTGGTCGCTACTCTCGCGCAGACCCAGCTCACGATAGGTGCACTTGCGCCACTCGGTACCACGGCCTCCAGTGCCACGTCCGTCCACACAGACTACGACGTAGCCAGCCTGAGCCAGTGCGTACTCCCAGCCAATGTAAAACTGATCCAGTACCTCCTGCGAGTCGGGACCACTGTATTGGTGCATCACCGTGGGGTAACGCTTGCTCGCATCAAAGTGTGGCGGGCGAATCATCCAGCCGTGGAGCGTGCGCCCAGGAGCCACCTCGATGGTAAAGAACTCCTTGTCATTGTAGTCATACCCCTTGAGCTTAGCGACCAGCTGTGCATTGTCTTCGAGCGTACGGATCACCTTGCCCTCCTTGGTTGTGCGGATTGTCGTGATGGCAGGTGTCTTAGCATTGCTATAGCTATTGATGAAGTAGCTGTAGTCCTGAGTGAAGCTAGCGCGATTGATGCCAGCCTCTCCGGCTAAGACGGTCGTCTTGCCCCGTGGGGTCGTCTTGAGGACACGTCGCTGAGTAGGCGTCTGGTCGGCTGCCTGGTAGTAGACGTTGCCCTCACTGTCACAGCCGTAGAAGCTGATGATGTCCCAGTTGCCCTGCGTCAGGCGCTGCTGGAGCGCTCCATTCGTGCCGTACTTGTAGAGTTGCGTAGATCCATCGCGCTCGCTCAGCATAACGATGCCATCGGGGACGAAGCGCATGGAGTTGATAAACTCATTGTTGATATATCGTGGATCTTGCTCACGAAGGGTCAGACGAGGCGTGCGGCTCTTCGGGTTGATGCGATAGACCTTGAGGTCGTTCTGCAGACGGTTGAACGTGATGGCTGCTAGATCGCTACCCCAGCCAGTGAAGACGATGCGGGGTATGTAGCCATCAGCGTCTAGCGGTAGATCCACACGGTCGGTGCGCTTGAGGTCAAGGTTGTAGAGGTGTAGCGAGACGGTTGAGTTTTGCTCGCCCACCTTCGGATACTTGTAGACATAGTCCGTGGGGTAGAGGTCGTCCCCGTAGATAGGCATCGAGTAAGCCTTGACCTGGCTCTCGTCACTGCGTACGAAGGCTAGGAAGTCGCTCTGGGGGCTCCACTCCATCAGGCGTGTCGTGCTAAACTCCTCTTCGTAGACCCAGTCGGTGGTACCGTTGATCACTTCATTGCGCTTACCATCCGTAGTGACCTGTACCTCAGAGTTGAAGTCAAACTTCTTGATAAAGATATTGTTGTCTCTGACGAAAGCAACCATCCGCCCATCAGGACTAAAGGTGGGAATCATAATATCGCCCTCGGTGAGTGGCTCGCAAAGGTTGCGACGCACATCGTAGTGGGTAGCACGTAGCGTGTAGGAGCGCCTGTAGATCGGCTTGATGTCGGTATAGATCAGGATATGATGTCCCGAAGGGGCTATATCGTAGTCCCAGATCGCCTTGATGTCGCACTCACGCGCCTTGGCAATGTCAAAGAGCGTATCGACAGCCCGCCCCGTAGCGTACTCATACTTGACGATGCGCTGGTAGTCGTCGCTGATGAGCGTGTAGTGCTTGCCGTCGGGTAGAGAGCGAAAGCCGTTTCCAGCGCCACGAGCTGCAAAAGCGCCTGAGGTGACCTCTGGTAGAGTGATCTCACGCTGCTGCTGGGCAACGAGCGTGAGCGAGCAGAGGAGTACGAGGGTGATAAAGAGTGTGCGGATACGCATGGGGAAGAGAGCTTAGAGGTTAGAGATTAGAAGTTAGAGATTAGAGGCAAGACCATAGCGTAGACCTTGAGTGAGGATCTACGCTATGGTAAGATGTAGTGCAGGGTTACTTGCGCTTGAAGGTGAGGCTGGGCTGACCCGAGGCATCGTGCGTAGAGTAGAGCATGAGCCTGTTTGCACCATTCATACGAAAGGTCTTAGCCTCCTGTAGCGCTGCTAGGAAGATACGCTCGTACATCATATTGTTGCAGGCCATACGAGTCGCCATAATTTCTCCGATCTTGATGCGACCATCAGAGTAGACGAAGCACTCGCCACCGTAGCTATTGCAGGCAGCTTGCCCATAGATGCGAGCTTTGCTGATACTGATAGTAGCTGTCTGGCGGGCGTCGTCATTGATCTTGATACCGTCCATGTGGGTGAGTACCCAAGAGCTACCATCGAGTGTGGCCAGATTGACCTTGCTACTGCTCTGACTGGTACCACAGCTGACGCAGAGCAGGGAGGTCAGCAGGAGTAGTGCTACAAAATAGATTCTCTTCATAGTGGTTCGTTTGCTATTGGTTATTCATTAGTATTGTGATAGAGACAGATGCTCTACCGATATGGGTGTGTCAAAGAATATAGAAGCCGTACGAGAGAAGCGCTCCGTCTGCTCCGTCGTGTAGTAGCGTGTCGTGCCACCACGCGTCAGCTGAGCCGCCATCTCGGGGTGACGTACGAGGTACTCCTCGAGAGACTTAGCCACCAGTTCGCCCTGAGCCACTACCTTGATCGAGGGGGTGAGCAGGCGCTGTATCTTAGGCATCAGAATAGGGTAATGGGTGCAGCCGAGGATGATCGTGTCTATCTTCTCGTCTTTTGCTAAGAGACGCTCCAAGTACTTGCGCACGAAGAAGTCGGTCCCCGGGCTATCGCTCTCGCCCGTCTCCACGATAGGCACCCACAGCGGGCAAGCCTCCTGCAGTTTACGCAGGATCGTCAATCCTCCGTACCCTGAGTCAAAAAAACCGATCGGACCCTTTATCTGCTGCATCTGTGTATACTATATATTATAGTGTCTAGCTCTAAAAACGGGAGTCGCTCTCGCAACTCCACTCCAAAGGTACGAAAAAGAGGTTAGAGACTAGAGGCAAGACCATAGCGTAGACCCAGCGAGAGGATCTACGCTATGGCTATATGTCGTGACGGGCGTGGAGATTACTTGCGCTTGAAGGTTAGGCTAGGCTGCCCCGAAGCATCGTGCGTCGAGTAGAGCTTGAGTGTGTTCGCACCATCCATACGAAAGGCCTTAGCCTCCTGCAGAGCTGCTAGGAAGATACTTTCGTACATCATATTGTGACAATCCATCAGGGTAGACATCATATCTCCGATCTTGATGCGCCCGTCAGAGTGCATTATACACTCACCGCCATAGCTATTGCAAGCAGCATGCCCAGCGATGCGCGCTTCGCTAATGCTGATAGTAGCTGTCTGGAGCGCATCCTTATTGATCTCGATGCCATCCATGTGGGTGAGCTCCCAAGAGCTGCCGTCGAGTGAGGCTAGATTGATCTTGCTACTGTTCTTACAAGTGCCGCAGCTGACGCAGAGTAGAGAGGTCAGCAGGAGTAGTGCTACAAAATAGATTCTCTTCATAGTGATTCGTTTGCTATTGGTTATTCATTAGTATTGTGATAGAGACAGATGCTCTACCGATATGGGTGTGTCAAAGAATATAGAAGCCGTACGAGAGAAGCGCTCCGTCTGCTCCGTCGTGTAGTAGCGTGTCGTGCCACCACGCGTCAGCTGAGCCGCCATCTCGGGGTGACGTACGAGGTACTCCTCGAGAGACTTAGCCACCAGTTCGCCCTGAGCCACTACCTTGATCGAGGGGGTGAGCAGGCGCTGTATCTTAGGCATCAGAATAGGGTAGTGGGTGCAGCCGAGGATAATCGTGTCGATCTTCTCGTCTTTAGCTAAGAGACGCTCCAAGTGCTTGCGCACGAAGAAGTCGGTCCCTGGACTATCACTCTCACCCGTCTCGACGATCGGCACCCAAAGCGGGCAAGCCTCCTGTACGACCGTCACGTCGGGGTAGAGCTTGTGTATCTCAGCTACATAGCTCTCGCTAGAGACGGTGCCCTCAGTGGCGAGGATACCCACATGCTTGGTGCCCGTAAGTGTGTCGATGCACTCGACCGTCGGGCGAATGATCCCCAGCACACGACGACGCATGGAGCCTCCGTCGAGCTTGGGCAGATCCTCTTGCTGTATCTGTCGGAGCGCCTTCGCTGAGGCGGTATTGCAGGCGAGGATGACTAGTGGACAGCCTAGGTCAAAGAGCTTCTCGACCGCCTCTTTAGTAAACTGATAGACGACGCGCATAGACCGCGAACCGTAAGGCGAGCGCGCATTGTCGCCGAGATAAACGAAGTCGTACTGAGGCAGTTGCTCCTGCAGTTTACGTAGGATCGTCAATCCTCCGTACCCTGAGTCAAATACCCCGATGGGACCCTCTATCTGTTGCATCTGTCGTACTATATATAGTGTCTAGCTCTCAAAACAGGAGTCGCTCTCGCAACTCCACTCCAAAGGTACGAAAAAGAAGTTAGAGGTTAGAGATTAGACTTTAGAGGTTAGAGACTAGAAGTTAGAGATACTAGCATTTTTAGGAGCACTAGTGCCATTAGGAGCACTAGAGACACTAGTGCCTCTAGCCAACAGTCATCCATAGCTCCGAGGAAATCCGAAATCTCCTCGGCGAAATCTTTGAGTATCCAGTGAGGAACGAAAAAACTCTTCCGAAGTTTGATCCCATTCTTCCGAAGTTTGATCTCATTCTTCGGAAGTTTCCTCTCTCCCCTCGGTGGAGAATGTTCCTTTCCTCTCTAGGAAATCGGAAATAGATCGGAGGTATCGGAATAGCTCGTCTTAGCGGACGACACAATCTGCGAAAAGGGTTGGGAAGCGAAACGAAAAAGCCCCAAAGGAGGTCAAACTTCCTTTGGGGCTATCTGATTGCTTGGCTCGTAGGGGCTAGTGGGCGACGACTACACGTCGGCTTCCTAGCGCAGTATTGAGAATGTAGGTGCCACTGGGCAGATGTGCTAGGCTGATCTGGAGCTGACCACTAGCTGGTGTGACAGCCTCTAGCAGTCGCTCACCCTGCAGCGTGTAGAGCGTCACGGAGCTTGTCGCCGGAAGCCCTACGACGGTCATCTGATCCCGTACGGGCATCGGATAGATCGTCCAGTCACTTTGCATTGCCTCAGCGGGCGTATCAATGGCCGTATAGGCATTCCCCTGCTGATCGGTGACTGTCCAGCCGCGCTGTGCTGCCAGTGCTACCTGCTCTGGGGTGCAGATACTGCCCTCAAGGTCAGGTCTAGAGGTGTCAATAAGTGCTATGGTACCAGGTGTGGTCGCTGAGCGGTCGGGTAGTGACTGTAGCATCTCGGTCATCGCCTTGCCTCTTATCTTGCTGTGGCACATAGATATGTGCTGTAGGAGGGGAGAGGCGTGAGAGAAGTCAGCCTCAACGATCCCCGTGGAGTCGTCTTTCTGGTCAAAGACCAGCGAGGTGAAAGCTCCGATGATGGAGGTACGCCCCTGATCGACAGCTCCGTGGATCTTATAGACACCATCTTCGTGCGACAGGCTCATGAGTGTTAGCCCATAGAGGCGGATCATTTCGGGAGCTGCAACATCGACCATGAGAGAGTAGGAGTGGTCAGACTCCTTCTCTAGAGAGACGTAGTGCTCCTCGTCAATCGGTAGCGAAAGCTGGTCTACAGCAACTATAGGCAGGGTCAGCTCGTGATATTGCTCTCCGTAGTACATATACCCCCCATGCTCTATGACATCAAACAGTCGGATCCGAAGGGAGTAGCTACTCCTTTTTGACATCTGGAACCAAGAAGAGGGGTCTATACTATACGGAACTGTCTTATGCGCTGGTAGGTTTTGAATGATTTTCTGACCTTGGTTCTGTACAGAGGCGCCACGACTTGTATGTAGCAAGAGTGTCCACTCCACTAGTAACTTGCTACTCTTCTGATTACCTTGGTTGGTTATCTCAAAGGTTATAGCGGAGGTCTCAGGAGCACGCTCTATAGCTCCCGTTATGGATCTCCGGGCGACGCATTTGAGTGAGGCAGCTTTGGATACAGAGGCTTCTGCTGGAAGTACCTCTAGACGCTGCGAGGAGCGTAAGGCATAGCCACTGTCGGCGCCACCTTCATTTACATAGCTTCCCTTGAGGATGATATTACCCTTGGTGCCAGCAGGGAGCGGTAGTTTAGAGATATCTACTCGTACCTTCTGCTGATCTTGGGGCGTTATCATAGCTGATGGATTGCCAATAAGGGTACGGTCTCCCTTCATGTCCTCAAAGTAGCAGTCCCATGATGAGAAGTACTCCTCCTGGCTTAGGTTGTCAATAGAGAGTGTGACCGAGCTCTTACTGTAGCTACGCAGGTCAGGATCTGAGACTTCGGTCAGAGCTAGCTGAGGCTCCAGTTGGGGGAGCGTACAGCTAGCCTTGCCATCAGCGTCGAAGGTGACCGTCACCTCAGAGATCCCTCCGTTGTAGTGTCGTACGGGGATCATCTTGCCGTCATAGCCGGCGTAGGCAAGCGTCACGACGTAGCTCGCACTCCGTGTGGGGAGACCTAGATCAGCAAGGTTAACAGAGGGGATCTTGTATAGCTGCTTTCTAGAGTAGACGTAGTAGCCGTGACTTTCTAGCATTTGCTCCGTAGCGGGTGCTCCGTAGTAGGTTTGTGCGCCCTCTTGTGTAGGTGTGATGGAGAGACAGAACTTCGTACTATATCTGAATGCAGAGGTTAGCTCGAGGACTACATCTTTGAGCTGGATAGTCTTATTGTCCTCACAGGATACAGTCAGGGAGTGAGCCGATATCTCCTCGCTGACGGTGCGCTCAGAGGTGCCGTCACGGTCGGGCTCTATGCCGATCATGATCTCCTGAAAGTTGTTGAACCCATCGTAAGAGGTGCCGCCACCAGTACCTAGAACATCGGGGTTGATAGCGTAGAGAAGGAAGAATCCGTCTGCCATACCGTCCCATCCGAAGTTGATGTGGAAGTAACCATTCTGCCGATAGCCGTCGCAGACGAAGGCATGTCCTACCGTGCTGCTGGAACCAGCGTAGTAAACGGGACGCCCCTCGTTGAGTTCCTTGGCAATGATATCCATCCAGTCGGCTATCTTGTAGTTCATACGGTTGAGTAGCTGGATGTTCTTCTTGTACTTAAAGTACTTTTGCAGACCCTCTTTGGGAAACTGTGAGATAGTGCCACTGGCCTGTGGACTATACTGCATCTGTGAGATGACCCCTACGTGATAGCATAGGGTGGAGAGAGCCGTGCGTACCTCTGGAGACTCATTGTCTTTACTAGGATGCTCCGGCATGTTGGCCCAGTCGTAGGTTGTCTTAGAGAAGTCCACACGATGCTGGGTGTAGTCTTGCTCTGTGTAGGAGCAGATGCCCTCGCCCTGGTTAGGCCACTGGTGATAGCGTAGGATCTGCGAGAGTGCTGTCGCTACGCAGCCCACGACAGACCGAGAGCCCCTCTTCTCGGGGCAAAGCTCATTGAATGGAGCGTTCTGCCCCCACTGAATCTGGCCAAGGAGAGGAGCCACCCCCTCAGGACGTAGCTGTGAGGTGCGGGGCATCACTACGGGCTTGCCTCGCGCTACCAAGTATTGTATAGAGGCACGTGCCTGAGCGAGAAAGGAGGCGATGTGCTCTGGTTGCTCCTCGTCTGGAAGGAAGGCGCCAGCGTCGGCATAAGCGATCACCTCGGGGAGTAGATCATCGCCCGAGATCATCACATAGCCTCTTTCACCAGCTATGTTATATACGTAGTATGCTGTGGCTTGAGCTTGATGGGTCGGAGCCATCGTCTGGTGACGTACGGTCATACCACCAGCGTCTGCGGTGGGGGCTGACACGAGCGTTAGCAAAGGCGTGGAGGCCGAGCGTAGAGCGCCCAGCTCGCTACTGCTAAGTCGTTGTATAGTGTATTGCTCGGCTATGAGGCGAGCCTGCGTCTCTGTGCGAGGCTTGGCCCACAGAGCGCTCATGGAGAGGATTACTCCTAAAGTTAGGAAGAGGAAACGTTGGGTCATATGATTACGGTGTTTGTCTGAAGGGACAAATATAATACATTTTCTCTACACGACAGCTAGTCCAACTTCTCTAGGGTATACTTTGGTGTAGAAACCGTTGAGCTTCTATGGCGAGTAGTACAGCTTGCGAAGCCTAGTTCGAGTGTGGGTTACTGCTCGGTGGCGACCCAAGCGACGCCGACCGTCTCGATACCCGTGAGGGTGTCTTGATCGGTTGCTTGGCTTAGCTCGATGGTGTAGAGCCCAGGGTGAGGAGGTGTCAGGAGAGTGTTGACTTTGTAAAGTTGCTGTCGCAGTGCGTAACCCTCTCCAGCCCATACGCCAGGCTCCTCAGTGAGAGGTAGTGCCAGTGTCGTCGTAGCGCTCCACCCGAGAGCAGAGCGGAGGCGAACGGTGAGCGGTAGGGTAGTGTACGCATAGCGACTGTTGTACCGTATATAGAGGTAGAGCGTGTGGGGTGTCCGAGGACGCTCGACGAAGCTATCAAAGGAGATGCTGCGTCCCGCAGACCACCCGCTCTCGGGGATCTCTTCGGTCTGCATTTGCTTCTGAAAAGTCGCATAGTGACAAGAGCTGAGAGTCAGGA
>CAMPUN010000020.1 GCA_946997275.1 uncultured Porphyromonas sp. | reverse complement strand
GGATCACAACATCACAGCCTGCTATCGTTGATGCGACTGTCCTGCACAACGAGCAGGTAGCGCCACGCTATCACCTACTTACACTAAGACTAGAGGTCTCCTCCAGCGATACCTCGTGGCTACAAGGTGTAGCGCCAGGGCAGTTTGTACAGGTAGACTGTCGCCCTGCGGGAATACTCTTGCGACGCCCCATATCCATATACAAGTGGTCTAGAGAGGAGCTATGCCTAACGCTCTTGGTGCAGCGCGTAGGGCGTGGTAGCAACTATATATGCGACCTTACAGAGGGAGACACGGTAAATATCGTCGGACCTCTAGGGACTCCCTTTGCCACAGACCCCACGATAGCTGGCGAGCGTCCGCTCCTAATCGCTGGTGGGGTGGGGATGGCTCCCATCATCATGCTCGCGCGTCATCTGCAGCAACTATCGGGAGTGAGACCGCACCTGATCATAGGCGCTCGCACCGCTTCCTTACTGATACTGCGAGATGAGATAGCGCAGATCGGCTGTTCCTACAGCTACACGACTGATGACGGGTCGTATGGCACACGGGGTGCCGTCCTAGCGTCTCCTGAGCTAGAGCTAGACAAGTACTCTATGGTCTACACCTGCGGTCCTCGCCCTATGATGCGTGCTATCCACAACTGGGCAAAAGCGCACAACGTGCCAGGGCAGGCTTCTCTCGAAAATCTCATGGCTTGTGGCGTGGGAGCATGCCTATGCTGTGTGGAAAACATTGCAAACCAAGGGAACACGTGTGTCTGTACGGAAGGCCCTGTCTTTAACTTTGATCAACTATTATGGTAAGCACATCGGTCAATATAGGGGGAGGCATTACCCTGAAGAATCCTATCCTAACTGCTTCTGGTACTTTCGGATATGGGCTGGAGTTTGATCCATTTCAAGATCTTAATGAGCTGGGTGGATTTATAGTCAAAGGGACTACGCTGCACCCACGACAAGGCAACCCTTATCCACGTATGGCAGAGACGACGGCTGGCATGCTCAACTGTGTGGGACTACAGAATAGGGGCGTGGACTATCTCGTAGAGCATATCCTCCCTCAGCTAAGTCACTACGATACAGAGATCCTCGTCAATGTGAGTGGCTCTACGATAGAAGACTATGTGGCTTGCGCTGAGCGACTAAACGATCACCCGAAGGTGCGCGCCATAGAGCTAAACATTAGCTGTCCGAATGTCAAGGAAGGCGGTATGTCCTTTGGCGTCAACTGCGAGAGCGCCTACGAAGTGGTCTCAGCGGTGCGCAAAGCTTACAAAGGGCACCTGATGGTCAAGCTCTCGCCCAATGTTACCGACATTACAGCGATAGCTCGTGCTGCCGAAGAGGCTGGCGCAGACAGTCTCTCTCTGATCAATACGCTCCTCGGCATGGCGATTGATGTCAAGACTCGCAAACCGAAGCTATCCACAATCACTGGAGGTCTGAGCGGCCCAGCTGTCAAGCCTATAGCCGTCCGTATGGTGTGGCAGGTGGCGCAAGCTGTATCGATCCCAGTCATAGGACTAGGTGGCATCGCCTCTGTGGAGGATGTGGTTGAGTTCTTACTAGCTGGCGCCACAGCCGTACAAGTCGGCACCTACAACTTTGTAGAGCCAGACATTGCCTCTAAGCTTGTCCACGGACTCTCCAACTATTTAGAAGAGAATCACATATCAGACGTCAATGAGCTGATCGGAGCTTTGTCTTGCTAAAGACTTTCGCTCTTATGCTTAGCTTAGCCTAGGCTATACGAAAGCGCCTAGAGCCTTTACTTAGCTTTGCGGCTAGTAACCTGTCCAAGCGTCTTGCGTAAGCGAGAGAAGAGGTCTGTAGTCGGAAATTCTGCTTTGATCGTCTCAGCTTCACGACGCTCAGAGACGATGAGTAGGATATCATCAGGATGCAGGTGTAGTCCTCCCTTTGGCACTATATAGCGATCGTGGCGACGTACGAGGATGACCAACTCTTCGGGGTTGAGCGCAAGGTCCTTGAGTAGATGTCCTTTGGTCAGCATCTCCTCTACGACTACACGCTCCTCCATATTTGTATTAGTCTCCTCAGGAATCTCAACTCCCATGAAGTAACCTTCGGGAGGAGCGGGTTCCGCTAGGTGTAGCGCACGAGCGACGGGCGTGATCGTCATACCCTGACAGATGAGCGATACCAGCGTGATGACGAAGACTATAGTAAATATGTGATTAGACTGCGGCACATCGGCCAGTACGGGATAGGTGGCAAAGAGTATCGGAGCGGCTCCACGTAGACCGACCCAAGAGGTGAAGAGGCGAGCTTTGAAGGAAAGGTTCCGGAATGGCAACAGCGTCACGAAACAAGCTAGCGGACGGGCTACAAACATCATCAGCACAGCGATGAGTAGCGTTGGAATCAACACGGGGAGCATGTCGCTCGGATTGACCAAGAGTCCTAGCATGATGAAGAGTATAATCTGTACGAGCCAGGTGATACCATCGAAGAAGCCATAGACCGACTTTCGGGCTGTGATCTTGCTATTCCCGAGATAGATACCAGCGATGTAGACTGCGAGGTAACCGTTGCCCCCGATGTACCATGTGCTCACGTAGGTGATCATGACAAAGCAGAGCAGGGCGATAGGGTAGAGGACTTCGTTCTGAATGTTCAGATTATTGAGCATCTTGACGCATAGCCACCCAAAGAAGAAGCCTCCTATGACTCCAAATAAAAACTGTAGTACGAGGCTTCCCGCCACTCCCCACAGGGAGGTTTCGCCTGCCATGACGAAGCCGATCAGAGCTACAGTAATCATGTAAGCCATCGGGTCGTTACTACCACTCTCTAGCTCTAGGAGAGGTTTTAGATTCTCCTTGAGATGCACACGCTGCGAACGTAGGATCGCAAAGACCGAGGCGGAGTCGGTACTGGACATCGTCGCAGCCAGCAGGATGGCGATAGGCAGCGAAAAGGTGAGCGAAGCAAAGAGATAGTGCGTCACGCCAAAGATAAGCAACCCCGTAAAGAGTGTCGTAAGCAAGACACCGATAGTACTCAAAGCAATACCTTCGCCTAGCACAGGGCGTATCTGCGAGAGCTTGGTCCCCATACCACCCGAAAAGAGGATGATCGATAGAGCCACGATCCCAATGGACTGCACCCCCCTCATATTGCTAAACTGGATGCCGATGCCATCCACTCCAAAGAGCATACCTGTCAGCAGGAAGAGTAGCAGGGCGGGCACGCCAAAGCGCGCTCCCACCTTACCCAGTAGGATAGCAACAAAGATTACAACGGATCCTATGATTAGAAAGGTCTCAGTAGATAAAATCATAAGGTGATTGCTAATGAATATGGTGATCTAACGAAAGCTCCCAGAGAACTGTGACAACTATCTCAGATATCATTGAGAAGGGAAACAATACGTTCGCAAATATACGAAAGAAATCAATTCTCTCGGTCCAGAAAGGCGTAGCGTAGATGCAACTCCTCCAATCTCGGTCTACCGCCTTCGCATTGAGAGACTAGATACCTTTTATATAAAAGACGACCACGAGGGAGCCTAGATGTTCCTTCGTGGTCGTCGTATTAGTCTTTTGCACCTCCTAATATGAGGTGTAGGAGAGGTTACAGATCGGCTGTATTATTGCGATCTGCTAGTGGTATGAGGGTTAGCGTGGAGGAGATTGACTGCTTGGACATATACTCCTCAGGATGATCAACCGTCTGCATCAAGACGGGAAGTCCAAAGTCTGAGATACTCTTGATCTCAATACGATAGTCGTTGTTTCGAACAATGCCGTAGTGCCCATAGCCCTCTTGATCTGGAGCGTGCTGGATGGGCAGGTAGTAATAGTTGTAGCTCCGCAGGTAATAGCGCAAGCCCTTGAAGTCTATTGGATAGAGCTCACCTTGATACGCAACAACTGGTACGAACATCTTGTCTCCATATGCAGCTACAAACTCTTCGCACACTGCCTGTAAGTCTTGGGGATAACCTGCTGGTATGGTTACGATAGGCTTCGGATTACTCGTAGACTTATTGCGCTCGTGGATTTTTGTCAAATAAGCGGTAAAGTCTCGGCCACGATAGTAGCGTCCCTTAAAGCTAACCCAGCCCTCGTCTGGTGTAAAGTCACTAAGCGCATTTAAGCTCGTAGGATAAATCTTGTAGCCCACGAGTACGGAAGGGAGGAAGTAATACGTAAAGTGGTCGGGATCAATAGTCGTCTCCGAGATGTAGTACGTTTTCTCTGTTAGAACACACTCATCTACTGTTTTGGGAATTAGTTTGAGGGACTCTAGATTGCAAATCGTTTTGGTCTCGTTGACATACCTGTAAGTCTTAAGAAGTGTCTTGTGGTCATTCTGATTACTGCTGGCAATCTCTTTATAACCAGGAGAGTAAGCATATCGATTAGCGAAGTTGGACCCATCTCCAGGCCGCTCCATGATATTACCGGAGACTCCGATGAGCGGTGCTAGATCACGCATCAAGAAAACCTGACGAGCTCGACTTCCGACCTTAAAGACACCACCATTGGTCAAGTCAATTGACATATACTGAGGCACTTCAGGCTCACCAAACATTCTTAAGCGAGCGATCGTCCGTGTGAGTGGCACTTGTACTGGTGATGCACCTTCGTCAAAGGCACTCTTCTCAATTTTTATGGGACCTTGGTCATTACTCCATACGACAGAAGTAACCTTTTTCTCAGACACACTGTATAGATCTAGAAGTCTATAGGTTGACTCATAGAGCTTACTCCAAGATACGCCCTGTCCAAAGGCATTTTGAATCAAAGGCGTAGCATTGAGTACTGCGACTAGGTAGTAGGAAGAAACGGGCAGAGACATTGATAGAGGAGCACTAGTCGCTAGTTCTGACTTACCGAAGGTGAGGTGAGCCACCATAGTACGCTCTGCAGGCTCAGACTCACTGGAGAAAAAGTAGAGATCGAGCGTCTCTACAACAGATAGGGGATCATCACCACCAGCTCTCAGATTCGCTCCTAGGCAGTTCAGCTGTATGCTTAGGTTGCCTTCCGTAGCTATCTGCTCGGGAGCTTTAGGCGATTTACGACACGCTCCCAGTAGCAGTACGCTCATACACAGTACTAGTGAGACGAGTTTAGGTGTTGCAAGGCTCTTCTGCCTTTGTGAGCCAGTGCCCGCTTGCTGCGGGACGCTTCTTGATGTTTGCAGTTTCATAGGAGATTATATATAAATGAGTGATTTCCTCGCTTCTAGTGCGAAGTTAAGCAAAAAGAGGGGAATCCCCTAAACTTAATCCTCAATTCTTATAATCAGCCTATCTAACTAAACATAAAACTCATTCTGAAACTTACGAAGATTTAGTAAAGCTGTCCGAGGAATCAGTCTAATACTTACGAAAATAGTTAGTTTTCTAGGAACTGCGCATAAGAATAAGCAAGGAGAATGTAACCTGAGCATCACTATGCAGCGCTACAGACCGACGCTGATTACTCAGACATTTGAGATGATTCGAATCTCTCCCGAGGAATTTCTCAATAGCTAGCTGGAAAATGAAAATTCTCCACTGGGGCGAGAAATGAAACTTCGGAAGAATGAAATGAAACTTCCGAAGTATGCAATCTCAAGTCCGAAGAATTTTCCGACGCCTCACTGGATAATCCAAGATTTCCACCGAGGAATTTGCGATTTCCTTCATAGAGGCGCAAATGAACTTACCCTATATAATTCTTCACTCCCTGATCTAAAAATCAAAGACTCTTTGCTAGCCCCCAATCCTTCTTACTAGTTTATCATCTCTTGATGGTCTAGTCATTCGTCTTGACCAGTTACTAGGCGTAAGCATTGACAAGGCAAATACAGAGGCCTAAAGAAGAAACAAGGCAATCACAATTAAACAGCGCCAGGCGTCACAAATGAAATTCTCCCCGGCGCAATACATTTCAATTGCTTCACAACTGTATCATTGCATGCTTAATATCACTATACTCCTCCAACTTATCACAGTTGCACAATGGAAGATTCAGTTGTAATGTCTGACGTTTCACGATATTATAAGCGTCTGAAAATCATCTTCTATGTACTAGTTATGAGCCAGTTATGTTTAATTCGGCAAGCAATTCCATACTAATATCTGATTGTATATTGATCGCTGGCAGCTCTCCCCTACTCTACCCTGCTAAAAAGCATATGTAACTATCTATTGACCAGTTTATAGGTTCCGATATGTGCAGATAAGATGTAAGTGGAAAACCATGCACTATCTGATGAGTCAGCCACAAAAGACGTATCTCTATCACAGAATCGCTTGCCATCTCAATTGTATTTACTACATTTGTATGGCAATACATTTCAGACGACCGTGATGCTGGTCGTTACAAATGAATATGTGATAGAGAGAGAGACTATGTTGATCGAATCAGAGGGAATTATAGAGCGTGTACGCTACATGATGGAGTCCATGGAGCTAAACGCGACAGCTTTTGCGACAGAGGCGGGTATCACGCCGTCTGTCATCAGCCATATGCTCAACGGGCGCAATCGTCCCACCATAGAGACGCTGAATAATATCATCGCTGCCTATCCATCGTGGAGCTATGAGTGGCTACTCTTTGGCAAGGGAGCTCCTAAGCGCGAAGAGGAGAAGAGCGTCACGACCTCTTTAGAGGGCACGCTCTTTGGTAGTTATGAGGGCGGTGGCGCTTCATCTCTTCAGCCAGCACAGCCTGTGCAGCGAGAGCTCACGACTGAGCATACTTCACAGAGTCAGGGAGCGCCCTTTCCATTTACCAGAGAGGAGGTTGAGCAGATACGTCAGATGCTTCACCAGCCAGAGGCTCCAGAACGTGAAGTTCACGAGATACGCATCTTTTATAGTGACGGGAGCTACGAGATATTCGTTCCTCAGAGCAATAAGAAGTAAAAGCTGCCTCGTACAGTCAAAAGTAAAGGCTGCCTACTTAATCAAAAGCAGACAGCCTAAACGGTTGTTTCTAAAAAGGAAGCACAACATTCCTTTCATCTAAAAGAAGCGCTGCCCGCACCCTTTAGCGAAATACTTTGTCGTAGTGAAAGGTGAGCGTCAGGGAGAGCATATGACTCAGACGGCTCGGCGTAGCGGTGCGACGGTTCCACCAGAGGGCACCCTCCAGGCGCAAGTCCCCGAAGCCCGAGAGAGGCACGTCTAGTGCTGGATAAACGCCCAGTCGCCATTGGTCGTCTGCTGTACGAGCCGACGAAAGGAGCGGTCCCCCGTATGGCGCATAGTAGTTGTGTCCGTAGGTAGCATCAGCCGCTAAGCGAAGGAACTTATGTCGCCAAGCCAAGCGACCATAGAGGCCATATCCAAGAGGAGGCTCAGGCTTGCCGTCACGTAGCGAGGAGCCCAAGAAGTGCAGCGAACCTTCGACCGCCCCCTTCGTAGCATATTTATATTGTGTAGTTAGCCCCGTAGCTCCCGCCAGATAGGTGTGTAGCGTGTCTGGTGGCGACATTTTCTGTATCTCGCCTGCCCGATGATGGGCCGTAGCCTGACCAGTGAACTGTACGCACCAAGGCTCCTTATCGTAAAGCCTGTAAGCAGTCACCAACAGTGCTGCAAAAGCCTCCTGATGAGTCTCTCCAGGGAAGATAAACCCTTGCCAATCAATAAGCGCCTCTAGGTCAAAGCGTGGATAGCTTAGCTGGATCATCGCACCCTGCGCTGGGTCTCGTGTGAAGCTGTACTCAGGATCGTAGAGTGGAGAGACGAGCGAGAGTGACCCGCCTTGATCGACGGTAGACGAGGCGACACCTCGTAGCGCCACCGTCTTAGCTCCGAGGAGCGTCCCCATCGAGACGTTGATATGGTCGTTCGGTCTGTATTGTAAGGAGAGAATAGGACGCAGATGCACGCCACTTCCCTGCTCCTCAGGCTTGGCCCCCCAGTGTGGCAAGTGGTCGTACCAGCCACCTCGTGGATAGCGCTGTGCCCCTAGTAAAGTGAGGCTGTAAGCCCCTCCGACGAGTCGCACCTTGCGATGCTCCAGCGCCACCGTGGGGCTCAGCTGCCACCCAGGGAGCGTATAGCCGAGCTGATAGTCTGAGTGGTACTCATTATTGCGAAAGAAGGTCACTGCGTCTACCCCCACGCGCAGATGCACCGAGTCCACGCCCAGCTCCGCGACATTGCTAGCGCAGAGTACGGAGATCGGGGCTAGCAGTAGTAGGATCGCCCCCAGTAGCTGTCTTACCTTCATCACGATTGACGGACGAAGTGGTAGAGCAACGCGCTCGCTCTCATCGGTGTAAAGAGAGAGCGTACGTGGTAAGAGAAGCCCACGCCAAAAGCTTTGAGCCAAGTGACCCAGTTCGTGCGTCCACCCTGCTTGTAGCTTTCGCTCAGCAGTGCAATGTAGTAGACATCTAGCCGCTGCGGGCGAATCTTCTTTAGAGAAAAGTGGTGCGCCTCAACCGTTTGCCGCATCGAGTGTGGCGTAAAGTGCCACAGATGCCGTGGCACATCGTAGGCAGCCCATAGCTCTCGGTAATAGCTAGCGTCAAAGCTCTGCGCATTAGGCACAGCGATGCAAAGCGTTCCCCCAGGCTTGAGAAGTTTATCGTAAATCTCCAGCTGATCGGCCAAATCTGGCAAATGCTCCAAACTATGCCACAGACAGACTAAGTCTAGCTGACCAGATAGATCGGTGTGCGCCACCAGCTCTTGTGTCGTAGCGAAGAGTTGCTCGCTGGGAATCTTCTGAGTGCACAGCTCTCGTGCCGCTTTGCTCTGCTCCACGACATAAGCCTTGCACCCTCGCTCCTGCATAGCATTGGCAAAAGCTCCGACACCCGCCCCGACCTCCAGCATCATCTGCGGAGCTGTCGCACAGAGCTTGCGAGCGGTCCGTACACGCCGTCCTATGCGGTAGCGCTTCACCGCACGATAGATGCGCGCCATACCGCCCCGCCCCTCAGTCTGATGGCTCAGATAGTCAGAGCTGTCGTAGTAGTGTCCTAGCTCCTCTGCGGGAGGCGGCGTCAAGGTCTGTAGCAGTCCGCACTGGTTGCAGCGCCCTATCGCATACCGCTCATGCGAGACCAGATGATCCTCACACTCCCACAGCTCGGTGTAGCTGCTGTTGTGGCAATGCGGGCAAGTTTGCTTAGAGAGACTACATGCGATCATAGCGAAGTCAGGACTATTGGTTGATACCCTTCTTTGCCTCCTGCCATAGCGTCTCCATCTCCTCTAGCGAGAGGTCGGTGATGCTTTTGCCATGCTCCTTAGCGGTCCGCTCAATGTACTCAAAGCGCTCAATAAACTTACGATTCGTCCGCTCCAGTGCATTGTCCGGGTTGACCCCGTAGAGGCGAGCCGCATTGACAATGCTAAAGAGCAAGTCCCCTACCTCAGCTTCTAGATCATCGGCACTCCCCGAAGTCATCTCCTGCTCGACCTCCTGTAGCTCTTCGCGCACCTTCGCCCAGACCTCCTCACGCTCCTGCCAGTCGAAGCCGACGGCACGCGCCTTGTCCTGTATGCGGTACGCCTTGATCAGTGCTGGCAAAGCCGACGGTACGCCCGAGAGGACCGACTTATTGCCGTCCTTCTCCTTTTGCTTCACCTGCTCCCATAGCTGCACCACCTGGCCCGCATCCTCGACCTGCTCAGTCGCATAGATATGCGGGTGGCGAAAGATGAGCTTGTTGCACAGCTTGTTGCACACATCCACAATGTCAAAGTCCCCCTGCTCATCTCCTATGCGCGCATAGAAGAGGACATGCAGGAGCACATCGCCCAGCTCCTTGCACACCGCATTCGTATCACCTTGCTGTAGCGCATCGCTGAGCTCGTAGACCTCCTCGATCGTGTTAGCCCGTAGCGACTCATTCGTCTGCTTGCGATCCCAGGGGCAGTGGGTACGCAGATTGTCGAGGACATCCAGTAGACGGGAGAAAGCCTCCAGCCGTTCATCTTTGCTGTGTATCATAGCTTGTCAGTTATTACAGTGCAAAGGTACCACTTTGAGGTCAAAGCACCTCGCAACCAGCCGTGCGACGAATCAATCCTCCAGGATTTTTTGGTTTCGGACTATCTAGCTGAGAAGTAAGAGGTTACCGTTTGGAGCGATGTGGATAGGTAACGATTTAGAAATGAGCGGAGTGCTTTGAAGTACATCGTTTTG
>CAMPUN010000019.1 GCA_946997275.1 uncultured Porphyromonas sp. | reverse complement strand
ATCTATCCGCTCCATATAGAGATCGAGGATAACAACGCTGCTTACGACTTCATGGGTCAGCTGACCAATCCTACCAAGCATGTCATCTACCAGGCAGACCTGCCTAACGAGGGTACGACACGTAGCACGCGCCTGAGTACGCTACGACTAGATGATCCTAAGACCCTTCCTCAGCTGAGCCTCGTGCGCTCCGATACGGGGGCTAAGATCTTTACCTACGACCTCAAGAAGCTGCTTGCCAAGACACCCGACTACCGCCCTGAGTGTAAGTTTGAATACAACATCGAGATACGTCTCCATGAGCTTCCCGACAATACGCACTATGCTGTCGATATCTTTGTCGATGGCTGGATGGTACACTCCTACGAGATCATCCTCTAAGATCACTACATCACACACTAACGTTGTCACATCACTATGAATAGACTACGACATACCCATATATATACGTTCCTCTTCATCTTGGGGGCGCTCCTCACCAGCACTAGCTGTGTGCGGGATCGCAATAGCCTCGAGGGGGAGTATGACGGTAAAACCTACCTCTCGCTGACGCTCTCCCTAGCTCCCAGAGGCAATGATGAGCTACGTATGCAGGGGCCCGACTATAGCATCAATACCGATAAGGAGCATCGTGAGGACTATGTGAACGATCTGCGCATTTTCCTAATCAAAAACGGAGTAATCAAGAAGAATGTCTTCTTTACCAACCTGATTTCTAATGGTCAGGGTGTATCTACCGCTAGCGATCCCAACAATGGCTTCGATTATAGCTATAAAAATGACAAGGCTACCATCTCCTTCAAACTCGAAGAGTCGGAGCTGGGCACGTATGACCTCGTCGTCGTTGCCAACGAAGGTGCCTATACGAATCCTAAGTCTCTAGATCCAGGAAAACTACCTCCAGGCTATGAGGAATACAATAGAGAGAAAAAGCGAGAGGAGGAGGCTGAAGCAGCACTCAAGAAAGCGCTCACAGAGGCTAAGACACTGGAGGATCTCAAGAAGATACGTATTCCCATCACGAGACGATTTTGTGACTCCCATCAGGGACCGCTCCTAGACTTCAACAATCCATACATTGAACCTCTCTCTCCTATGACTGCTGAGTACAATGGTGTAACCTTCTCACGTGGTGGTAGCAAGGAGAGTCCACAGCAGATCAAGCTACCCACACCTACGCAAGGCATCGAGCTCCTACGCACCTTTGCCAAGGTCGAGATAACCATCAAAGAGTGTGTCTTGCTCACTTTTGATGAGAATGGCAAGGAACACTTGCAGTGGCGTGGACCTTGGGGCTTTCATAGTGTTGAGACAGAGGTTAGGAAGGTCCCTGAGACTACATCTCTCTTTCCGCTAAACGAATATCGTGATGTCCCAGAGTTTACAGTGAAGCGTATTGGTAGGCTCCTAGATGATCGAGTGTATCCAATTCAGACGCGTTTTATCGTTGGGTACGAGGATGAGATAAAAGAGATCAGAAAGAACGGTTTCCCCATCGGTGGGGGGTATCTATTTGACTACAGGCACTACTTTTACCTCCCGGAGAAGCTTGTCCCTCAAGGCGCAGTGGGCGATGAGAAGGCTCTATACCTCTTGTTTGAGTGGGGATACTACGGAGCACACGACCCCTGGAAGGATATGGCGGGTGATCATAAGCCAATTCTCAAAGAGGAGGTCTTCAAGTTTGAGAGCAATAACGATGGTGCCGATGATTATATCAAGCGTAACCCTCCCACGTTTGATCCATCTAGTAAGAGCGTCTATCGCAATAGCCTCTACAAGATTACCATCATCCCATATAAGCTGGCTGCTCCTAAGTAATTGGGTAAGTACACACTCGCGTACTTTAATCTACGCAGACACACATAATCAAGAAAACCTCACCTATAAACAGATATAGGCTATGAAGCAATACAACAGCACGATACTCGTGCACACTATATGGAGTCTCCTCCTGGTCATTTCAGCGCTTTGCCTGCTGCCCACCACGGCAGTGGCGCAGACGACACCACAGAACTGTAGTGCGTTTGAACTCGTTGGAGGGAAAAAACTAAGTAGTCGCAAGGCTATCAAAGGTGCAAAAGTGCCTACAGGAATGATATATATTGACTTCCAACCACTCAAAGCAGGCACCCCTCCATATAAGTTTGAGATAGTTGAGCACCCAGCTAGCTATAAGGGGCGGACGGTGTTCACAAGCGACACTACCTCTAATATAATCTATAACCTTCCTGGTGGAGACTATGTGGTAAACGTATCTGATGCCACAGACTGTACGCAAACTATTACAGGTAGCATTAAGGAAGAAGATTTTTGGCGTTCTTTATACACAGAGCCTTTTACTCAAGAGTTTACCTCTCCTGACCATCCACGCTGGGTCGCTACCCCCATTAAGAGTGGAAAGGGAGGAGATGGCTACTACTACTCTCTAGACTCCCTAAAAGAGTATATCGAGTTTGCTATCTGTACTCAAGCAGAGTATAATAAATATAGAGAGAATAAAGGCGAACTCAACTGGATGTCGCTAGAAGACTCTGGCACCACTCCTACCTTCGTTGGGGATTATGGTGTATGGCGCGTTAAGACTCGAGTGAGAAACGATTGGGGTGATACGGTAATAGTTGAGAAGCCTTATCTCTTCATAAAGCTACCTGATGATGGACCCTCTCCTAATGAACTATATGTGGGGTCAATCTATAATTCAGCCATGACATCATTAGCCATCCGAGTCAAAGGCGTGAGAGACCCTGAGTGTAGCCACTTTGATAACAATGCTTATGGAGGTTACTATGGAGAGCAGTCTTTTGACCCTAACCATTGGCTAGATATTGTGGGAGGCAACCCAGATCCATGTAAGGGCTTCTCACCAGCTTTTAAGATCAAGGATGAGTGGCTTGATAAGCTCACATTCCCTGTGACGATTAGTGTTAAGAAATACCAGTCGTATAAATGGATGTACCTAACCTTTAACACGAAGGAGGAGGCTAAGATCCCGAAAGTATTTGAGGATGGTGAATTGAGTCCTGGGGAGTATAATAGAATTTATATGAAGGATAGTGGGGGTAAAGACTCGTCACTGGGATTCAACCCCCAAGGGAAAAAATATGGTGGTGAAACGTATAGTCCACATATTCTGTATGGAATACATTATCCAGATACAGAAGTTAAGTGGGATGAATTTAGAGGATGGACGCCTAGACCTTACGATGGTAAAATAGGTTGGCACTATTGCGAAGGAACAAGAGACGCTGTGTTTTTTATGGCGCTAAGTGAAGAGCGCTATTCACGATTTTACAAGGTGTCAGCTGCGCGAGCTGAGCTAACACTTGTTTCCGCTCCAGATGATTACGAACCTCAAAACAAATACTTCCCTAAGATTGGAGAGCCTATTCAAATCTTACCAGACCATGAGAGTAGTTTTATTTTCCCCTTCCCTAACGAGTCAGCTCCAGAGAAGACACCTTATATAGCTCCGTGCTATGACATCACGATCCCAGAGGGGAATTATCAGTTCAAGATCAAATACTTCAACTATTGTGGTGAGGAATCTGAGTGGGCTGATGCAGGTAAATATTTTTCGTTTTGGTATGGCGCAGTGAAGTATGAACTTGCGAATCAAGGTCAAGACTTAAAGCCCGAGATCGAAAAGTTTGGCTGTGATAGGATTCGTGTCTATCCTTTCCGTGGAGCGAAGTCTCGTGCCATCCTTTTGCGTAATAATGAACCAGCGCCAATATACGCAAGTGCTCGCCAGACTAACATTTCTAATGGCCGTGAGGAGTTCATCGACTCTGGTACTACACCCTTTGATCCAAATGGCTCTAAGAATCCCGAAGATTGCTACATAGAGCTACCTTGGAAGACCTCTACCATAAAGATTCAATACCACTATGAGTCGATAGACAAATTCACCGACGACGACTTTATACCTTGTCTCCAGCTAGGTACAGAACTCACGATAGAGGCTACAACGCCCACCTATGATCGGGATCAGCTATATAACTATAGCTGTCCGGGTGGTCAGACTGCCTATGTATCGGTACGACCCATTCATACGGCAGGTGAGACCATCGTAGAGCTACGAGATGTCAAGGATATAAACAAACTCTATGCCAGCCAGACGCTCCTCTCGAAGGATCAAGGCAAGCCTGTTGTCTTTAAGCTTACAGGAGAGAATGTCCAGCCTGAGTATAAACTCTATATTAGGACTGGATCTGGCGACTGTCTCCTAGACAACGGTGGCGAGGTCATCAAGATGAATAATTTGGGAGGCTCTTCGTTCATCACAGATACTAATGATACCAAGTATTGCGAGGGAGAGACTGTTAAGCTGGAGTGCCCACGTATCAGACCTGAATCTAACTATATTTGGACAGAACCTGATGGGACGACGAAGCATCAGGGGCGGCAGATTATTATTCCTAAAGCTACTAGAGCAATCACAGGCGAGTGGAAGCTTGAGATTACGGACGTGTTATGCGATGGTGCGACAGCGACACAAGCCGTGTCCTTCATACTATCAGTAGCTCCGCCCGAGCTATGGTGGCGTAAGGATGCCAAGTCTGCTGACTGGAACTCTCTAGATAACTGGGCAGACAAGGAGGGTAAGCCTATTAAGGCAGTCCCAGCTAGGTGTACCGATGTACACCTCCCAGGGATAGTCGATGACTACTATCCTAACTTAGACCCGACGAAAACGGATACGCTTCTCTGGGGAGTGCCCGAGTGCAACGATATCTACTTCCACTTCGGCTCTGCCCTAGGTGAGCCACAGCGACTGACGCACTACTCGCGCGCCTTCATCGACTACAACTTTGGTATCGTGCAGTCGGACGGATCGATCAAAGCGCACGAAGATCCCGAGCATCCTGGTGCTTATGGTCGCCCTCTAGAGCGAGATCGCTGGTATATGATCTCTACGCCACTCAAGAATGTCTATGCTGGGGACTTCTCCCTAGGTGGCTACCCACTTACCTATCAGCGCTACCTCAAAGTCAAGCGAAGCACCTCAACTCTATCGGAGGCTTCCTTCGAAATTCCCATCAGCAAGCAAGGTAGTCTCATTGCTGACTACAATTATGCATTAGCACTCAAGGTAAAGGGCTACAACTCTAGTAAGATAGGAGCGAAGGATCATAAGAACCTCAACGGGCTAGATGGTATCATCCGCTTACCCTACTATGAGAACAAGGAGCGAGCAAAATACTACCCACGGCATAAATATATCACGACTTACTACTGGTATGATAATGACTATAACCTTAATGGAAGTGGAAAGAAAACTGATTCAATTGCCGCTAGTACCTCATTCTTTGGCTACTTTGATACCAAAGACTTAAAGCCAGTTAGCAAGGTCGACTCTGTACCGAGATTCCTCGCACGGGACTACCGCTTCCTCTTTGAGGATGATGAGACGGGAAGGATTGGGACTACATTTGTTGTAACTGGCAATGAAAAGAAAGAGGTCGAGGGTTACTCCTTAAAGTGCAACTGGATGCCTGAAAGGGGAATCTACACGCTTGTTGGCAATCCTTTTATGTGTCCTATTGACTATAGGAAGTTGCTTGAGGCGAACGGAAAAGAAATCTTAATGGGAGGAATCTATATCTATGCTGACGGAGCTTGGCGCTACTATATTAACCATACTAATGGTCTAAAGCCAAAGAAAGGAGTTAAGGATCCAACCGTAAATGTAATTCCTCCTCTGCAAGCGTTTGTAATCAATATACGTTCCAACGACTCCCTGACGCTTTACTTCCCTACTGCGCCAGAGTACTCAGTGCTTGTAGATCCTAATAGTACAGATGGCCGGGGAGCTAAGCTGCGTAGTGCAGACGAAGAGTCTGATGAGATCACCGAGCGATATGTTGCTGTGACGGTTACCGATGCCGAGGGAGGCTATGCCACGGCCGAGCTGCTACCCGAAGATACGGAAGAGTCGACGCCAGCACTGATTGCGCCAGAGGGAATGCAGACAGCTCCGCTTGTCTACTTCATCAGTCCGACCGATAGCACCTGCAACTTCGTACAGACCAATGTGCCTAGTGCCGTGGTCGAGCTAGGCGTCTTTGCGCCTACCGATGGTATGCTCACGCTAGACTTCACGACGTTGGCGGAGAAGCCCTTCGACAAGCTGTCTCTCTACGACCGTCTGCGTGGCACCGAGCAGGACTTGCTCGCCAACCCGACTTACAGCTACGGCTATAGTGAGCGTGACGGACGCCGCTTCGAGCTACGTATGTCGTACGGCAACGTCCGCTACGAGGAGCAGCAGGATCACCAGCCTGATCTAGCCATCGAGCGCACCGCTACGGGCTATCGCATCTCCTACGACGAGGGTATCGCCGGCTACCAGCTGTACAGCGTACACGGCTATCTACTGGAGCGTGCCACGACCGATGGTCAGACGCAGGTAGATATTGAGATGCCCGAGACGGACGTCGTACTGCTCGACGTACAGTCCGCCGACGGTCTCCGCTGGATCAAGAAGCTTCAGCGCTAAGGACGCGCTCGTCGCATATAAATAATAGAGTAATCGGGGTAGTCCTCCTAGTGAGAGCTACCCCGATTGCTGTATCACAGCCATAGGAGTGTGACTAGGGTGGGGGCAATGCCTCGCTAAAATAGGTAGACGGTGCAAAGGTAATACGACCGCACATCGAAACGGTGCTCAGGTGCATTCAGCGTCACGCTGTGATCTGCAATCGTCTCAATAGACGCTACGTGTAGCGAAAAGTAGGGACGCACGGAGAGTGTTTAGCGGGAGGGCGTCCGTTGTGTCAAAGCGAGACGTGTGACAATTTTGACGAGTAACGGTTTTGACGAGTAACGGCTGTAGGGACGCACGGGAGTGTCTAGCGGGAGGGCGTCCGTTGTGTCAAAGGTGACAGCGCCCGTTGTGTCAAAGGTTATGGCACCGTGGTTTTAACGGGGACGGACGCACAGATCGTGCGTCCCTACAACCGTTACTCGTCTCTCCGTACTACAACGGTTATGCGTCTCGTGTGTCCCCTCATTGAACTATTCGTTCGATCCTTCCGATAGCTCCGATCCCCCCTCTCTCTTCTAACCTCTAATTTCTAACCTCTCCTCCTCCTCCGATCCCCCTATAAAAAAGGACCTCGCAAGAGGTCCGACGAATCATAGCCGTCGGTCGGAGGGGCAATAGCCCCGAACGACCGATGGATGCAAGACGGCAACAATTTATCGACCCCTTGTGGGTCGGACCAGACGGGGATACAGTCTCAGTCCGACCTCCCACAAGGGGAGGTCGTTACCTCTCTATCTCCGCTATAACCCCCAGTCGTTCGGGGCTTTGCCCCTCCGACTGGGGGCTATGATTCGTCCGACCGCAAGCGGTCGTCTGACACGTGAGACGTGTAACCCTCTGTAGGGACGCACGATCTGTGCGTCCGTTGTCTCAAAGGTTACTGCGTCCGTTGTATCAAAGGAGACCGAGTCCGTTGGGTCAAAGGTTACAGCGCCGTGGTTTTAACGGGGACGGACGCACAGATCGTGCGTCCCTACACAGGGCTACTCGTCATGCTGTACTACAACCGTTACTCGTCTCGCTGTACTACAACGGACGCCCTCCGACTCGACACTCCCGAGCGTCCCTACAGCGATTACACGTCAAGGTCTCTACATGTGAGCTTTGGGTGATCTAGGCGGTGTAGGATTATAGTTGTAACTTTGACCTTGCGATGTAATCAGACAGCCTAGCAGGTCGACTGCTAGACTGAGCACTAGTGGCATAAGAAAGTGACAAAGACACAGAAGAAGATAGGTTTATGGAGTAGCTCTCCGGCGCTAACGATCGTACTTCTCTTTGGTGTGATCAGCATGCTGGGAGATCTCGTGCATGAGTCCGCTCGCAGTGTCAACGGACAGTACCTCAGCTTGGTGGGGCTCTCGGCAACGCAGGTGGGGCTAGTCTTCGGGTTGGGCGAATTCCTCGGCTATGCGCTACGCTTGCTCTCAGGTGCCTGGCTGGACAAGAGCAAGCGCTACTGGCTCTTCCTCTTTGTGGGCTATGGGGTGCATCTGGTGATCCCGTTGATGGGCTTGACCACCTCGTGGGGATGGCTCTACACCTTTATCCTCCTTGAGCGTATAGGCAAAGCCTTCCGCAGTCCAGCCAAAGACACGATCCTCTCAGCCGTCGCAGAAAACCAGATTGGTCTGGGGTACGCTTTCGGTATTCAGGAGGCGCTCGATCAGTTGGGTGCTTTCCTAGGTCCCTTGATTTTTACCGCACTCTTTTACTTCGTGGGGAGCAGTGATCTAGAGGTCTTTCAGTTAGGTTATCAGCTACTGGTCATTCCCTTTATCATTTTGATGGTGGTCCTTGCCTTAGTGCATCGCAAATTCGTACGAGAGGCGCTCACCCCGCAGGTGAATGCCTCCGAAAAGCCTCCGCGCCTGCAACCGATCTTCTGGATCTACTCAGCATTTACCTTTTTCGTAGCCTTCGGACTGATCAACTTCAGCCTTATCGGCTATCATCTGAAGACGCAGCAGATAGTCTCTGACGGGATGGTGCCGATCCTCTACGCTGTTGCCATGGCTGTGGACGCTCTCGTCGCGATCTTCATCGGAAAAGGGTACGATCGCCTCAAGCGCCAGCTGGGGCACAAGACGGGTGGCGTGCTGATCCTGCTCATTGTTCCTATCTTAACAGCCTTTGTGCCACTGCTAACCTTGTCTCACTCTATGGGGATGCTCTGGGTGGGGATGATTCTGATGGGGGTCGTACTGGGAGCGCACGAGACAGTCATGAGATCTGCCATTGCCGACATCACGCCCTTCAGTAAGCGTGGCATAGGGTTTGGCATCTTTAACACGATCTACGGTCTGTCGCTCCTCCTCGGCTCCTTCCTCATGGGGTGGCTCTACGACCTGGAGCAACAACCGATCATCATCGCTATGACGATCCTCTCAGAGGGTGCCGCGGTCGCCCTATACATCGTCCTTTACAAGCGGATCCAGAGGGAGCGGCTCAGCAAGGTTGACGCATTATAGACACTCTGCTAGGAGTTGCCTAAGACGATAACCGAGGAAATCCCAAATAGCTTGGTGGAAAACAGAAATTCTCCACGGAGGCGAGAAATAAAACTTCGGAAGAATGAAATGAAACTTCGGAAGAATGAAATCATAAGTCCGAAGAGTTTTTCCGCTCCTCACTGGAAAATCAAAGATCCCCACAGAGGAATTCACGATTTCCTCCGTAGAGACTAGTTCATTTTCATAATGCGTCAGCCTACCTCCGCTAGCAGAGTGCCAGGCTCTACGTGCTAATTTCGTACCTTTGCGCTTATTATGACCGAGAGAGTAGAGCAAGAAAGCAAGCGGGTCTACATCGAGACCTATGGCTGTCAGATGAATGTCGCTGACAGCGAGATCATAGCTGCACAGATGCAACTGGCGGGCTACCAGCTCACCGATCAGATCGACGAGGCGGACGCCGTCCTCATCAATACCTGCTCGGTGCGGGACAATGCGGAGCTACGTATCATACGTCGTCTGGACAATCTCAACGGTCAGCGCAGACGCTCGGGGCATCCGCAGATCGTCGGTGTGCTCGGTTGCATGGCGGAGCGTGTGCAGGAGACACTCATACAGGATCATGGGGTGGATCTGGTGGCAGGCCCTGACGCTTATACGGACCTCCCTCACCTGATAGCGGCTGCCGAGGCGGGCGAGCCAGCTATTAGCATTGAGCTCTCCAAGAGTGAGACCTACAGCGATGTGATCCCCGTGCGACTGCCGGGACTACACATCAGTGGCTTCGTCTCGATCATGCGTGGGTGCGACAACTTCTGCACCTACTGCATCGTCCCCTACACACGAGGTCGTGAGCGTAGCCGTGACCCCGAGAGCATCATTCGTGAGGTACAGCGCATGGCGCAGGAGGGCTACCGTGAGGTGACGCTTTTAGGGCAAAATGTCAACTCTTATTGTTGGCAGACTGAGACGGGTGCTAGCTACACTTTTGCCGATCTGTTGCGAAGCGTTGCTGAGGCGGTGCCGACGATGCGCATTCGCTTTACCTCGCCTCACCCTAAGGATATGAAGGATGAGACGCTCGAGGTGATGAGCCACTATCCCAACATCTGTCGCCATATCCACTTCCCCCTGCAGAGCGGTAGCAATCGTATCCTAGAGCGTATGCACCGCCGCTATACGCGTGAGTGGTACTTAGAGCGTGTGGATCGTATCCGTGAATATATGCCCGACTGCGGGCTGAGTACCGATGTCTTTTGTGGCTTCTCGGGTGAGACGGAGGAGGACTTTCAG
>CAMPUN010000018.1 GCA_946997275.1 uncultured Porphyromonas sp. | reverse complement strand
CGTAGCTGAGCGACTGGAAGGTGAAGAAGGAGATGCCGACGGGGAGGAAGATGTCCAGCGGACCTAGCTGTGTGGCGGTCATTTCGCTGACTCCTACCAATCCCCCGATCCATTGTACGAGCGGGGTGAAGAGCTCCAGGAGGAAGTTGGTATACTTAAAGTATCCAAGCATTCCGAGGTTAAAGCAGAGGGAGAGGATGAGCCAGCGTCGCTTGACCTTGCGCTTAGGGGTGGCCGCTATGAGGTGTCCGACGATGAAGTCGACTGTGGCGGTCATGATGAGGATGAGCGCGTAGTAGCCACTGCTCTTGTAGTAGAAGAAGAGCGAGAAGCAGACCACGTAGATGATCCGCGCCAAGGTGTGCCTACGCAGTAGGTAGTAGAGCGGTAGGAAGAGTAGGAAGAGGACTAGAAAGAGTCCACTATTGAAGAGCATCGGAGCTGCGCTGTCGTAGGTGAGTAGCTCGGCAGCTCGTGAGAGATAGGGGGTGAGCATACGATTAGTCTTCGGAGGCTTGAGGGGTAACGTGTCTGTCGCGCTGGCGCCACTGCTCATAGTTGGCTTGGAGGGCAGTGGCGATGGCCTCTCCTACCTTATTATAGCCAGCAGCGGTCAGGTGGACGCGGTCTCCTGAGAGGATGCCATCGGAGAGCAATCGCCCTGCTCCCGCAGCTCCGCCGAAGTGGGCGAAGAGGTCGATATAGGCACAACCGAGCTCGCGAGCTTGCTGCTGCAACTCGTCAGCAACGAGTTGACAATTGGCATTAGCGCGGTAAGTAGTGCGATAGACGGTGCGACGACGTCTACGCTTGCCACGGCGACTTTTGTGGGCTGTGCGGATCCTCTGATAGTTGGCCAGAGGCGAGGTGAGGACGATGGCACAGTCGGGATTGCTCGCTCGGAGGCTTTGGACCATTCGTGCGACCTCTGCACCAAAGCTGTCACGATTGAAGCTCCTCGAGACCGATTCATTGGTCCCCAGCGAGAGGATGATCAGCCGAGGGCGCAGGATGGCGATGGAACTGGCGAAGGAGCCCTTGCCATAAGTGTAGTAGGTGGCTCCGTTGTAGCCGATGGTATGGACGAGCACGCCGCCACTACTGCGCTCTAGGCTGGCGCCATACCAGACTGCCGAGGCGGGCGCAGTCACCTCTGCCGAGCTAACGTAGCGACCCACGAGGAGCGTGTCGGTGACGATCGGCTCTCTAGCCAAGGTGTCCTGAGCGAGCGCGTGGGGGCTATTGCCAGACAAGGTGAAGGGCTCCGTCCCCCGCTGGCGATAGATGACGATGCGGTCGAAAGTTTGCCCGCCACCACTCTGGAAGGTGTAGGTGATGGCACCCCTTTCCTTCGTTTGTAGCACCATACCCGTAGGACTCTCACGATCGTAGTCTCTTTCTGTGATCTTAATGCCCGAAGTGCCAGCAGAGGAGGCGCGTACATTGGTATGGATAGGAGGATTGGTGCCCAGCAGGCGAAAGGCGCCGATCCAGCCGAGCCCGCCATCGCCCCAGCGCTGCGCCAAGCTCTTGCGAATCGGCATGGTGAAGTGACCCGCCTGTACGTGCGAATCGCCAAGATGAATGACAGAGACGGTCTGCGCGGTAGCCTTCGCCTGGTCACAAGCGGACCAAAACTGATCGAGGTACCCATCGGGGGCTACGAGCTGTGGCTTCCTTTGTGCCAAGAGCGTCTGCGCTAAGAGGAGCAGGCTCCCGACGAGGGTACAGATGGTACGTATAACTCTATTCGCTCTCATCGCCTATCAAGTCTGCAGTGAGTAGCTTGGCGAGCTGCGTGCCACCCGCCATGGAGATATGGGTGTAATCTTTTGCGGCCCAGCCTTTGTCCACAAAGCCTTTGATGCCACCGAGCGAAGCCATCGCCTCATGCGTATTCCAAAAGAGGAGGCCGTAGCGCTGCGCCAGACGGTGCTGTATGCGGAGCACCCGAGCCACTCCATTGAGCGGATGGATCTCGCCCTCGTGGAGCGTGGCGCGGTCGGAGAGCGACATGAGGAGGATGGTGGCGTGTGGGTAGAGCTGCTGGATATGCTCGATGCTCTTAGCCATGGCCGCGTAGTACCACTCGTAGCTGTCGTTATTGTCCTCAGGGCTTAGCACGTTGAGGCCATAGGAGAGGATGATCAGGTCGTAGGGTCGGAAGCGTGAGAGCTGTGCCGTCAGGGCTGAGGAGACGGCTGTGAGCTTCGTACCTGAGGATCCACGGAGACTGTAGTTGTCCACAGAGATGCCGGTCGCACCGTCGAAGCAGACGCCATAGAAGCGGGTGCCATCGCCTCCCTCGGTGGCTAGATCAAACTGCTTGACCGTACCGTGCGGGAAGGTGTACTCGGCCAGGGCGCCGTGGCTAGCGGGCAACTCGACCTGCTGACGCTCGCCTCCGTTGATGCCGTAGGTGATGGCGACGGGGATCGTGTCGCTGACGTAGTGGAGCGTGACACGATCGGCTGCGCCCCTTAGCTTGTAGCTTGTGGAGGCGCTGGCGGTAGCTGTGGTAAAGGCTTCCGCAAGGGTGAAGAGACTACGGGACTTACTCTGGTTTGCTGAAGTTTCCCGCCAAGCTCCCTCGAAGCGTTGCTGGATGCTTTGCCTAAAGCGCGCTACGGGCGAGGTGAGCGCTACGTAGCCGACGCCTTTGCCGCCATACCGCTGCTGGAGCGCTCGGCGCAAGGGCGCCACCAAGATGTCGCCCTCGATAAAGGAGTCGCCGACGAAGGCGATGCGCACTGACCTCGAGTGTCCCTCCTGCAGAGCCGCACGAAGACTACGCAGCGCACTCTGCCCCTCGGAGTAATCCATCAGACGACTGGAGAGCTCTAGCGGTGGAAGGGTGTCTACCATCACGCCCTCGCTACTCGTAGAGTCGGCGGGGCGAAGCTCCGTAGCGGTCGTATCGTCTGCCGTCTGCAATGGTATGGAGAGCGTCTCGTACGACTGGCTCGCTGTCGTGTCGAGGAGGTCGCTCAGCGGGTTGAACTCCTTGAACTGATAGCCGGCGATCGGTCCGACAGCGACGAGTAGCTCCGACAGCCCGTACGCTAGTAGCCCGCCAATGAGTAGTAGCCCGAAGCTACGGTAGAGATGATTTCTCTTTTTCATGAACTATAGAAGTCCTATCAGCGCTTGGCTCGCCGCTCTGCCTCCGCCTCTTTGCGTCGTGCCTCTTGGAGCAGCTTGTCTGCCTCAACGAGCTGGTCGTAAAAGGGAGCTCCGAAGGCTGCTATCAGAGGCTCACGCACGAACTGGTAGACCTTGATGCCGAGCTTGCGACCTCGCTCCACGGCCGCCTGACAGATGTCCCAGCGGTCGTAGTGTAGGGAGGAGAAGTACTTGAACTGACGTACACGGATCGGGTAGAGGCGACAGCTGATCGGCTTCTCTAGATGAATCTCTGGATGGGTCGAGGCGTACCACTCGATGGCGCAGCGCACCCCTTCGGGAGGCGTGGGGTGGAGCGTGAAGGCGCAGTTCTCATCGTTGACCACGGAGAGAACCAGTTCGCCAGTTATATCAATGTAGCTGACCCCCTGATGATGAATTAGTTCACACGCTTCGGGGGCTAGGTGCGGCTCAAGGAGCGAGAGGTGGCGTCGGTAGCTTTGACACTCACGCTCTGTGGCTGGAGGACCCGCATCGCCGTGCACACAGCAGGCGCCACGGCATACAGCGTAGTCGCAGGCGAAGTACTCCTCGAGGATCTCGAAGCTCACCACCTTGTCGTCAATCTGTATCACAGTTCTGCTGGCGTTAAGGTTATCATCAGTGCTTTGCCCTCGCCTGGAGCCACGCTCAGCGGGAGCGTCTCGGCGGGGATTAGTAAAGCTTCGTGGGGAGCGAGTCGCCACGCCTCACTTTCGTCACCACATAGTGCAAGGCTCCCCGAGATGCCCACGAGGATCACACAGCTCGCTCCGTCTGTCGTGATGGTCTGAGAGAGAGCTGACTTAGCCGTCACCTCGTGACAGACGAAGTGTGGCGTGCCGAGAGGCAAGTGGCGAGCGTCCAGCCGATGCGGTTCTAGCGTGGCACAGCGAAGTGCCTCGTCAATGTGGAGCGTCCTCTTGGCGCCCTCGTCGTCCACTCGGTCGTAGTCGTAGAGACGGTAGGTAATATCGCTCGTGTCCTGCACCTCGATGAGCATCGTTCCCGCACCGAGTGCGTGGATCGTGCCAGCGGGTAGAGCAATCGCTTCGCCAGTCCTCACCGGCTCCCAGTGCAGGTAGTCCATTAGCGTAGCTCGCTCTACGACGGAGCGCAAGGCTTCGGCGCTCATCGGTTCGGTCAGTCCGAGACAAATACGGCTCGTCGGCTCCGTCTCTAGGAAGTACCAGATCTCATCTTTGCCACCCTCCTGTGGCGACGGGTGCACCTGCACCGAGAGGTCGGTCGCAGCGTCCAGTAGTTTGATCAATAAGGGAAAAGCGCCTCCGCAACGTGCCGTCTGTCCTTGTCCTAGTAAGCGATCGCCATAGCGCGCTACCAAAGCATCCAGCGAAGCTCCCTCGTAGTCGTCCCCCTCAGTGGGTGTCTCCTGCCCTGCGAGTGCCGAGAGCAGCCACACCTCGCCGACCTGCTGATCCCCTCCTGTAGGGGCCAGGCGATCGCCACCCCATATCTTGTGATAGTATTGGGGTGTACAGCGAATGGGTGTGAGCTTACGAGACATATTATCAATGAGCCGACGGCACTACTCCACTTGGTCCTCTGGTTGCTCCTCCGCACGGCGCTTCTGCTCGGTGCGGTAGTTCCTATGCCATATCCAGGCGAGGAGAGCGATCACCACGAGCGTCCCTATACTGGAGCCGACACGGATCCAGTCAAAGGGGGTGCGCTGCAGGATCCATACCCACACGTTGAGGGCGATCCACCAGATGAGGAGGAAGTAAAGCTTGATGCGGTCTCTGCGAAACATGGCTAAGCTTTCTTCTCGGGGGGCACCTGACGTACGTAGTGCGCCATCTCGTGGGGGATGATCATCGAGAGCTCCATAAAGCCGGCGTACTCTCCATTTTCGTACCAAGGGATCTGGTAGATGAGCTTCTTCTTGTCTCCCTTTGTGATGGTGTAGACATGCTTCGTCTGGTGCGCCATCATGTCGGCCAGCAGTGAGCGTGCCGGCTCGGGGTGGCAGTCGAGGACATTCTTGCCGATCAAGCTTTGACCAGGCTTGAGATTGACCTGACGGGACTGCTCGTTCATCTCTATAATGCGTCCCTCACGGTCACAGATCGTGACCGCTACGTCTGCCTCTTCAAAGAATGGTATCATGCGATTGTATCAATTAGTCGTGATGGTAAGGCTCTCCCCGTAGTATCGTGCAGGCTCGGTAGATCTGCTCGATAGCAAAGAGACGCACCATCTCATGCGTTAGCGTCAAGCGACTGAGCGACCAAGCTTGCTGTCCATAGCGCTGCTTGAACTCAGGCGTAAAGCCATAAGGTCCGCCCACCACTAGGAGGAGTCGCTTGGCACCGCTATTCATATAGCGCTGTAGCTGCTCCGCCCACTGACGGCTCGTGTACTCCTTGCCACGCTCATCCAGCAGGACCACCAGATCACTCGGTGCAATCACAGACGCGATCGCCTCGCAGGTCGCCTGCTGCTGATTAGCTATGGAGGCTTGCTGCTTACGCCGCTTAGGGTCGGGTAGCACCTCTAGATCGAAGGGTATATACCCCCCGATGCGCTGCCGATACTCCTCGATAAGGCGGTGTAGCTCTGGCGAAGAGGTCTCACCCACTACGAGGAGTGTCGTACGCATAACTATGTGAGGCTAACTCTTAGAAAGGTAGGTCGTCAGCGTTATCACCAGCTGCTGGGTCGAAGGAGCCACCAAACTGATTCTGCGCACCAGCCTCAGGAGCTTGCGAAGCGAAGCCCGTGCTAGGAGCTGCCCCCTCTACGTAAGGTGCTTTACCTGCAAAGGGATCAGCCTCTGGCGCAGCGGCTGCTGCCTGGTCTACCTTGGAGACACTGTAAGCGGTCACGTCTGTGTACCAGCGCTCCATATACTCACGGCTCTCTACATCAAAGCGCACCTCGACGAAGTCACCCTCAGTGAGTGCATACTCGTCGATACGGTTGTTCCAAATGTTGAAGCAGATGGTGCGTGGGTACTGTGCGTCGGTCTCAATGACAAAAGCGCCCTTGCGCCAAGCGTTGCCCGACTTACTGACCCCCTCCTGAACGGGGAGGATACGTATGACGGTGCCTCTTGCGATGAGTGGATTGGGGCGATTATTGTTGCTGTCCATATCTAGTCTATAAGTTATTAGTTGTTAGTCGATAGTTGTTAGTGGGTAGTTAGCGGAGTGTCGGGGCAAAGCCTATGATTTCTCTGACCTCTTCGATCGTCTTGCGAGCGCTCTCACGCGCTTTCATAGCGCCCTCGGTAGCCACCTTGTGTAGCTGAGCCTTGTCGCGAGAGAGCTCTAGGATCCGCTCACGGATCGGGGCTATCGCTGCGATCAGGTCGGCCGCTAGCTGCTTCTTCAGATCCCCGTAGCGTATCGAGCAGTCCGCATAGCATTGGCGAAAGTGCGCCACCGTCTCAGGCGTAGAGACCAGTTCCATAATGGTAAAAAGGTTCTCCACAGGCTCCGAAGGCTTGCTATTTGGCTCCGTAGGACCCGCGTCCGTCACGGCGCGCATCACCTTCTTAGAGATAGACTTATCGTCCTCGTAGAGGTAGATCGCATTGCCCTCACTCTTGCCCATCTTGCCCGAGCCATCGAGTCCGGGCACCTTGATCGGCTTAGACATAGCGGTCCACGAGGCAGGCTCCGTAAAGTACTCCACCCCATAGATCGTGTTAAAGCGACGGGCGAAGCGACGCGCCATCTCCATGTTTTGCTCCTGATCCTTGCCCACAGGCACCTTGACAGCACGCTGCAGTAGGATGTCAGCCGCCATTAGCGTTGGGTAGGTCAGCAGACCCGCATTGACATTGTCCGGCTGCTTGCGCGCCTTCTCCTTAAAGGTCGTCGTGCGCTGTAGCTCCCCCAGATAAGCATTCATATTTAGGTACAGGTAGAGCTCCAGCACCTCCGGCACATCGCTCTGGCGGTAGAGGACCACCTTGCTCGGGTCCAGGCCACAGGCGAGGTACTCAGCGAGGATCGTATCCGTATCCTGTACGATGTCTCCCGGGTGGGGGTGCGTCGTCAGCGAGTGCCAGTCAGCGATGAAGAAGTAGCAATCGTACTGCTCCTGCATCTCCAGGAAGCTACGCATAGCTCCGTAGTAGTTGCCTATATGTAGATGACCGGTAGGGCGTATACCGCTGACGACTCGTTCCATACTGATTCTGTTCACTCTATTTATTGTATAGCTATAACGCAAAGGTAGTACTTTTTGGACTCTCTGCACTTCATACGATCCTAAAACAAACGTAGGGAGTCTGCACAGCATCTCCCTACATAAGGTGTAGTGACTCGGGTGGGATTCAAACCCACGACCTTCAGAACCGGAATCTGACGCTCTATTCAGCTAAGCTACCGAGCCTTCTATCATCGCCACAAAGGTACAAAATATTGCAATGCGCAGGATCCGCAGCATAGCTCGCTGGAAAACAACCAATCTCTACCGAGGAACAAAACAAAACCTCGGAAGAACGCAACGAAACTTCGGAAGAAACGATTCACTCTTCCGAAGTTTTATTTTGCCCCTCCGTAGAGAATCCCACATTTCCACCGAGCTATTCGCAATTTCATCCCGAGACGTGTAACCGGTGTAGGGACGCACGGCTCGTATCTAGCGGGGGGCGTCCGTTGTGTTAAAGCGAGACGAGTAGCCCCGTGTAGGGACGCACGATCCGTGCGTCCGTTCCCGTTAGAGAGACGAGTAACGGTTGTAGGGACGCACGATCCGAGCGTCCGTTGTTGTACAGCTAAACAGGTAGCTTAGTAACCTTTAACGGGAACGGACGCACAGATCGTGCGTCCCTACAGCCGTTACACGTCCCGAGCTTCACGACAACGGCTCCTCGTCCGATCGCTCTGATAGCTCCGATCTCCCCTCTAATCTCTAATCTCTAACTTCTAATCTCTACGCCCGCTTGTCGGGTCAAAAAGTTTTTGTACCTTTGTCCCCGCTATACCTACTGTGGGTAGCTGTGATGTGCGACTTGGTCGTATTTGCAGTGTCTTATGGCGGGGTAGCACGAGAATCATATTTGTAAATCAAGAATTAAGTAAACGAGAAGTTAATGCCTACTATCCAACAGCTAGTAAGAAAGGGACGAGAGACCTTTGAGGAAAAAGGTAAGTCTCCAGCCTTAGGTTCATGCCCACAGCGTCGTGGCGTCTGTGTCCGCGTTTACACAACCACCCCTAAGAAGCCTAACTCGGCTATGCGTAAGGTGGCTCGTGTACGTCTGACCAACGGCAAGGAGGTGAATGCCTACATTCCCGGTGAGGGTCACAACCTTCAGGAGCATAGTATCGTATTGGTGCGTGGCGGTCGTGTCAAGGACCTGCCTGGTGTACGCTACCATATAGTGCGTGGCGCACTCGATACAGCTGGTGTCGACGGTCGTCGTCAGCGTCGCTCTAAGTATGGAGCTAAGCGTCCTAAGGCGAAGTAAACTAGTCGCCTAGATTGAGATGCCGTGGCGAGGTGCTGGATGGCCTACTGTCCCCCTCAGCCGACTACTACCCCTAGCGGGTGAGTACACTATATATAGGTACATCAGCGAGTACCTCTCCCCACAGAAATATCTATCGACACTCCTAGTCGCAGTGCACGCGAGCTCGCTAGAGTCCTGCATGTCTCGCATGAGGAGTGCAATCTAAATCTAGTAACCACACTTGTCCCCGTGGTTCTATTTGGATAAGCTAATCCTTGAGAGATCAAGGATAGGTTGAGTAAATGCTCCAGAGGGGGCGTTGAAGACAACAAATCATTATGATGGCAACCCAAATAAGACGACGAGACAATAGTATAATATCACGAAATAATGAGAAAGGCTAAGCCTAAGAAGAGGCAGGTACTGCCCGATCCCGTGTTTGGAGATCGTCAGGTCACAAAGTTTGTGAACCACCTCATGTATGATGGCAAGAAGAGTCTTGCATATAGCATCTTCTACAAGGCCCTTGACATCGTCAAGGACAAGATGTCGCAAGAGGAGAAGAGCGCCCTGGAAATCTGGAAGGCAGCTCTCGATAATGTAACCCCCCACGTGGAGGTCAAGTCTCGTCGTATCGGAGGAGCAACCTTCCAAGTGCCGACAGAGATACGTCCAGAGCGTAGGGAGTCTATCTCCATGAAGAATCTAATCATCTTCGCTCGCAAGCGTGGTGGTAAGACGATGGCTGACAAACTCGCAGCAGAGATCATGGATGCCTACAATAGTCAGGGTGGTGCGTTCAAGCGTAAGGAGGACGTACATCGTATGGCTGAGGCTAACCGTGCTTTCGCACACTTCCGCTTCTAACCTACATTAACCATAAAATCTATGTCTGCAATTCATTCTAAGCTCGAGCAAACTCGTAATATCGGCATCATGGCACACATCGATGCTGGTAAGACGACGACCTCTGAGCGCATACTCTTCTACACTGGACTAACACACAAGATCGGAGAGGTACACGATGGTGCCGCTACGATGGACTGGATGGCGCAGGAGCAGGAGCGTGGTATCACGATCACCTCTGCTGCTACTACGACTTTCTGGACCTATGGTGATAAGAAGTATAAGATCAACCTGATCGACACTCCGGGACACGTGGACTTTACCGTCGAGGTAGAGCGTTCACTCCGTATCCTGGATGGTGCCGTAGCAGCGTTTTGCGCTGTAGGTGGTGTACAGCCTCAGAGTGAGACTGTATGGCGTCAGGCTGACAAGTATAAGGTGCCTCGCATCGCATACGTTAATAAGATGGACCGCTCGGGTGCAAACTTCTATGAGGTACAGCGCCAGATGGTCGAGATGCTCGGAGCTAAGGCTTGTCCTATCCAGATCCCAGTAGGGGAGGAGGACTCCTTCAAGGGTGTCGTAGATCTGATCACGATGAAGGCTATCCTCTGGCACGATGAGACCATGGGTGCCGAGTATGAGATCGATGAGATCCCCGACAATCTCCGTGCTGATGCTGAGGAGTGGAGAGATAAGCTCCTAGAGACGCTTGCAGAGACTGACGAGACGCTCATGGAGAAGTACTTTGAAGATCCCTCTACAATCACAGAGGATGAGATTCGTGCAGCGATCCGCAAGGCTACGCTAGCTATGGAGATCTTCCCGATGATGTGTGGTTCTTCATTTAAGAATAAGGGTGTACAGACGCTCCTGGATGCTGTCTGCGCTTATCTGCCTAGCCCCGTGGATACTCCAGAGGTAGTAGGTCATGCGCTAGACTCCGACAAGGAGGAGGTGCGTGAGGTTGATCCCGACGCTCCTATGAGTGCCCTCGCCTTCAAGATCGCTACCGACCCCTTCG
>CAMPUN010000017.1 GCA_946997275.1 uncultured Porphyromonas sp. | reverse complement strand
TGATCTAGAGAAGTTGGTGTTTACTTCTTGATCTGATCAGCAGTCTCCTGAGCCTTGTCAGCTGTAGCCTGTGCAGCCTCTGCAGTTGCATCAGCAGCAGCGTTAGCCTCGTCAGCAACTACCTGAGCTGCATCCTCGGTTGCCTGCTGTAGATCCTGAGCTGCTGCGTCAAGATTCTCCTGAGCGTTCTCAACGTTCTGCTCAGCATTCTGAGCATCCTGATTTTTGTTCTCCTTGTTGCAAGAAACAAGGCTTAGAGCTGCAACAGCAGCTACGAGTACAAATACCTTCTTCATATTAGCTTTAGTATAAGTGATTAGTAACTGGTGCAAAGGTACACATTATTTTCGAATGTGCAAGGGGGTAGGATACCTAGAATTAGTTCTTTTATCCTATAAGCCTCCTTAAGAACCTCACAAAACACCTTGTGAATGCGATCTAATGGCGCAAAGAGACTAACTTACGGTGTGACCTCCCAATCTTTAAGATCGTGATAAATCACTGTTCGGTGGAGAGATGCAACAGGTTATGACCGGACCTCTCACATCATCGACGTCAACCTAATCAGATAGAGTTGGGATCCAGCTGTTAAAGCTTACCGTGATGACTCTTTCTGAGCTTTTTCGGCCTCTTTTAGGAGCTTGTCCGTCTCCTTCAGAGCCTTATCCATCTCTTTTTTGCTCATCTTCTGAGCAGCATCTGCAGATTTCTTAATGAGCTCTGCAGCCTGTTTGCCCTGCCTCTTTATTTCGTCTATAGTGGAGCTAGTCTCATCTTCTGGGCCGTCCTGATCATCTAGATCATTTAGGTCATCTAGGTCTTCGGCCTCACCATCTAGGTCTGCATAGTCCTCCTCATCGTCCTGATCTGTTAGATCCTGAGTAGACTCCACCTCGTTATCTGAAGCGTAGGTGTCTTGATTCTTGTTTTCCTTGCTACAAGAGACAAAGCTTAGCGCTATCATAGCAGCTATGAGTGCAAACAACTTCTTCATAAAACTGTTGTAGTGTAATTGGTTATTAACAAGAGCAAAGGTATCTATTATTTTTGAATATGCAAAGGATGGATCCTCTTGATTAGGTCATCAAGTGTATAATAAGCGTAGGAACCGCCTGGCAGATGACCCGTAGGCGTGATCTGGTAGTCAGGGATGCCTGTGCTATTGTAAGCGAGTGCAACAAACTCGGTGCAGTAGATCGTAGTCGTATCTCTAAGGTCAAAGTGCGAGTCAAACCTCTTGGGAAACCTTCCCCCAGGACTGTGAAGCGCTATGTAGGCTCTCATCTTCTGCAAGCCTAAGCTGTCGAGCACTAAGGCAGGATAGATAGCGACCGCCTCCGACTCCATGAGGAAGCTATCTAGTGGCTGGCGAAATATGCCGTCAGCACCGAGTGAACTATCCTGATAGGCATGCCATACGACCCAGCGATGGCTAGTAGAGTCAAGATCAATGATACCGCAGTGGCTGTAGCGCTGCCCCTCGGAGGCCACTTTGCTAAAGAATGCTGAGAGCATCCCCTCGCCACGACGCAGGATGAGACTGCCAGGGCGCAGTGTCATCGTATCGATGGCGATCATCTCTCGCTCGTGGTGTGCGGAGCAAGCGACCGCTCCACATAGTATAAGCCCCAAGAGCAGTAGGCGGAGAGACTTCGCTAGCTCTTGGGGCTTGTGATAGATAGACTTCATCTAGAGATTAAGTCTAGAGTGCGCGTGCCTGAGTGGCATTTGCATCGGTTACTTCATAGGTACTTCGACGACCTTCCACTCGTTGTCCACCTGGGTGAGTATCACCTTCTGATTGATAGTGTCAGGATTGTCTGAAGGCTCGATGGTCTCTACATAGCAGATGACCGTGTCCTGTTGCTGCTCCGTACGGGTGATACGGCTCGTGGTCTTAGCTCTCGCTGCCTTTGCCTCTTCTGAGTCGTCAGACTTTTCGGAGTCAAAGTACTCAACAAGCCCCACATAAGCCTTAGCCTGCTCCGATGCCGTGTAGCTACGCGCCTTGTCGTAGTCGCTAGCGTTGAGAGCTTTAAAGAAGTCCATGGTGACTCGCTCTGCCTTTTTCGTAGGACTAGAGCAAGCAGCAAACGCCAGCATGCTGACGAGCGCAAAGCTGATTAAAGCTAATCTCTTCATAATTTATAAGGTCTAAAAGGTTAGTGATTCCTATTTCCTTTTACAGTCTAAGGGGCTTATAGTTGCTTCTTAGGCTTGATGTGGTCAAGCTTCGAGGGCTGGGTCATGTGCTTGGGATCCATCACCTCGTCGAGATCCTTCTTGTCTAGGATGCCGTGCTCTAGGACTAGCTCGTAGATACCCTTGCCCGTCTCAAGCGCCTCCTTGGCAATCTTGGTCGAGTTCTTGTAACCGATGATTGGGTTGAGCGCTGTGACGATCGTGATCGAAGCCTCGATCTGCTGACGGCAACGCTCCTCGTTGGGCGTGATGCCAGTTATACAACGCTCGATGAGGGTGGTGATACCACGCATCATCAGGTCAGAGCTCTCGAAGCAGCACTGAGCCATGACAGGCTCCATAGCGTTGAGCTCCATCTGAGCAGCATCGCCAGCCATCAGGACAGTCGTATCGTTGCCCATCACCTTGTAGCATACTTGGCTCATCACCTCAGGGATGACAGGGTTCACCTTACCTGGCATAATCGAGGAACCAGGCTGCATGGCGGGTACGTTAAATTCGCCAATACCGGCTCTAGGACCAGAGGATAGAAGGCGGATGTCGTTGCATATCTTATTGATCTTGACCGCGATACGACGTAGTGCGGATGAGTAGCCGATCATGACGGAGGTATCGCTCGTAGCACCGACGAGGTCAGCGCTCAGCTTGACTGGCCAGCCGGTGATCTCAGCCAACGCCTTGACACAAGCCTCTGCATAGCCTGGCTCTGAGGCGATACCAGTACCGATGGCGGTAGCACCCATATTGACCGTTAGGAACTCCTCGCAGGCACTCTTGAGCCTTGGTAGCTCATCCTCTAGGATAGAGGCAAAGCCGTGGAAGGTCTGTCCCAGCGTCATAGGTACAGCGTCCTGTAGCTGCGTACGACCTATCTTGAGGACATGCTTCATCTCCTCAGCCTTAGCACGGAGCGCTGCAACAAGCTGCTCGACATGCTTGTACACCTCTAGTCCCTTGGGGTATAGCCCTAGGTGGATGGCTGTAGGGTAAGCATCATTAGTAGACTGCGAAGCGTTGACCCCATCATTGGGAGCAAGATACTTGTACTCACCAGGCTTGTGTCCCATCTTCTTCAGAGCGATGTTGCAGATCACCTCGTTGGCAGCCATATTGGTCGTCGTACCAGCGCCACCCTGTATCATATCCACTGCAAAAGCATCGTGATGCTTGCCAGCGATCAGCTCCTTGCAGGCGAAGACGATAGCCTCGTACTGCTCATCGGTGAGGATGCCCTCGCTGTGGTTGGCAACAGCCGCACCCCACTTAGTGAAGGCTAGACCCTTGATGAAGTAAGGGTACTGGCTCAGCTTGAAGTTGCTAATCTGAAAGTTCTCCATACCGCGTAGGGTCTGCACTCCATAGAGTGCGTCTGCGGGTAGTTGGCGATCGCCTAGCAGGTCGCCTTCCGTTCTCATTTGCTTATTAGCCGTCATGTCTATATAGTTGTATTATCTGTATTTCGCTATGAAGGTCGGTCACTGAAGCGTGACTGTACAATCCGTTTGGCAAAGATACCTCTTTATTTTCTTACTACGAAACGGTCTACGCAAAATAGCTTCGCGAAAAATGAGGAATATCCACGAATGGAAGAACTAAAACTTCGGAAGAATCAATCGAAACTTCGGAAGAATGCAATCATAAGTCCGAAGAATCATTTCGTCCCTCGGTGGAAAATCTAAAGCTCCCTTTGAGGAAATTTCGATTTCCCCTGTAGAGAGTTTCCTGAGCTCACCTTATGTCGTGTGGTAGCCCTGAGACAAAAGGTCAACTCCACAAATTTCACGAGGATCCTGGTGAGACAAATAACGATTTTCGGAACAAACTATACGAATTACACTTTTGTATTGAAAAAAGTGTACCTTTGCACCAGAAAGTAAGACGTAAAAGATTTAATCATATACGTTATCGTTTTAAATACAGACCATATGAATACAAATAGTCGCAAGGATAAGTATGTAGCCAAGGCGATCAGCATACTCAAGCAAGAGGGTTTCAGACTGTCGCTCGATGAGATGGCTACCAAGATGGGGATCACCAAGAAGACCCTCTACAACAACTTTAGCTCCAAGGATGAGCTCCTCAAGGAGTGCGTGCACGCTATCTCGGGAGACTTCCAGAGTGTCCTGTCAATGCTCGAGGAGGACGAGAGTAACCCCATAGAGAGCCTGACAAAGTGCTTCGCACAGCTGGATGAGCTCTTTGTCACGCTCAATCCGGTCTTCTTCTCCGACCTGATGCGTAGCAACCCAGACCAGGCGACGCTCGAGCACCTCATGGGGTCTAGATACTTTGAGGAGAAAATGACGGCCAATCTACAGCGTGGCGTGCAGCGTGGTCTTTACAGATCAGATCTAGACATTCCTTTCGTATGCAAGTATATCTCTTACTCGATATTTGGCTTTTACATTCAGACCGTGATTCGTAATCAGCCACTACCCTCGGGTAGCTACTTTGCCTCCATACTACAGTACCATCTACGAGCTATCGTATCAGCAGAAGGAAATCACTTTATACAGTACAACCATGATAAAATCTAATCGTCGCACCTGGCTACTCCTCCTCAGCTTGCTCCTGCTCGCAGCTCCAGGCTATGCTCAGGAAAGCTACTCGCTACAACAGTGCCTCAACTATGCGGTGCAGCACAACGGCAATGTCAAGAAGTCTACCTACGATCAGGAGAAAGCGAAGCAAGCTCGCAAAGAGGTCATCGGCGCTTTGATGCCTCAGATCAGCGGGTCAGCAGCGCTGAATGACAACCTGAAGAAGGCTAAGTTCATCATGCCAAACTTCATGAACAACATGCTCCCCGACAAGATGCGAGACCCCAACGCTTCGCAATACATGACCATCGAGATGGGGACGCAGTACAGCGCCAATGCTGGAGTTGCCGTCAATCAGCAGATCCTCAACATGTCGCTCTTCAACACGCTCGACATTGCCAAGGTATCCGAGCGTATGGCGACACTAGCAGCCACCTCCACCGAAGAGGATGTGATCGCCCAGACCGCTACACTATATTATGGAGCTCAGGTCACGCAGTATGCCGCCGAGCAGATGGGGCATAGTGTAGAGCTAGTGGAGAAGATGCTCCGCACGATGGAGGCTAGCTACTCCAGTGGCTTGATCAAGAAGGTAGACGTGGATCGTCTCAAGGTCAACCTGACCAATCTCAAGACACAGCATGCAGCCATCGAGAGTGGACTGGAGGTGCAGAAGAACCTCCTCAAGCTACAGATGGGACTAGAGGTTACAGAGCCGATTGTGATAGCTCCGCTAGACCTAGACCTGCTAGCTCAACAGGAGATCGCCGAGAGTGGCGCAGCGACCTTTGACCCGATACAGCACGTCGCCTACCAGCAGCTTCAGGAGCGGGAGAAGATGGCCCGCCTACAGGAGCGTGCTAAGAAGTATGACTACATACCGACCCTCTCTATCGCTCTAAATGCGCAGTACAACTATATGAGCGACAAGCTCTTTGGCGGTGGCAACACGCACTACGGTTACCCGACAGCGATGCTAGGGCTAAGCCTGCGGGTGCCCATCTTTAGCGGTCTATCTCGTCTCTCCAAGGTGCGCGAGAGTCATATGGATCTGCTCAAGACGCAGGAGGATCTGCGCTCCCTAGACCAGTCGCTACGCATGGCACACCTCAACGCTTCGCTCAAGCTACAAGACACCCAGCGAACGATTGCTTTGCAAAAGGAAAACCAAGCTCTCGCAACGCAGGTCTTTGACCTAGCACAGCAAAACTTCACCCTCGGTGTGGCTTCGCTATCTGATGTGCTCAACGCGAGCCAGTCGCTCGTGCAGGCGCAGATGACCTATGCCAACGCCCTCGGCGACTACATCAAGGCATACATTGATCTCAAGAAGAGCAAAGGTGAGATCAGAGACTTAATGAATTAAAGAACAACTCAATAGCATCACACTTATCTAGTTATGAAACGAAAAGTCTATCTACCGATAACCATCGTACTAGCTATCGGACTCATCGTACTAGTCCTAGTACTGAACAAGAAATCCACAACCGCCAAGACGCAAGACCTACTCGCTGAGGAGGCAGCCGTGGCTGTACGCACAGAGGTAGTCAGCGAGAGCAACTATACCGCAGACTTCACCGCCAATGGACTCGTGGAGGGTGTCAAAGATCTATCCTTCGTCTCCAGTCTCGGCGGACGCGTCGTCTCGCTCTATGCCGACGAGGGCGACCATGTCTCCAAGGGCAAGCTACTCATACAGCTCGATGCCGAGACGCTCCGAGCCGATGCCGAGGCTAGTCGTGTAGCTTACGAAGCAGCCAAGAAGGACTACGAGCGCTTTCAGCAGGCGCACAGTCAGGGCGGTGTCACCGACCAGCAGCTCTCGACGATGCACACGCAGATGGTCGCTGCTCAGGGACGGTACATATCTAGTCGCAGTCGCCTTACCGATGCCTCTATCAAGGCGCCTATCTCGGGAGAGATCTACAAGCGCTACGTAGAGGTCGGGAGCTATGTCAACCCTGGCACGAAGCTCTTTGACATCGTCGACGACTCACAGCTCAAGGCTAGTTGCTTCGTGACCGAGCGCCAGCGTTTGCAGCTCACCAAGGGACAGGCAGTCTCCGTGGAGAGCGAGCTTTATCCTGGTCAGACGATCACAGGCAAGATATCTATGGTAGGTGACAAGGCGAACCACGCACTCGCTTTCCCCGTCGATGTGACGCTAGACAAGCAGGGAGCCGAGGGTCTGCGCCCTGGGATGTATGTCTCCGTATCCTTTGGCAATCAGCAGGAGACGCACGGTATCTTGATTCCCCGCCGCGCTATCGTCGGGAGTGTCAAAGACGCTCACGTCTATGTCGTAGAGCAGGGCGTAGCTAAGCAGAAGGCGATCACCGCTGGTTCTCTCATCGGTGACCGCATCGAGGTGCTGAGCGGACTACAAGCTGGCGAAAGCGTCATCGTAGCCGGACTCATCAACGTATCGGACGGACTACCCGTCAAGACCATCAACGAGTGACTTAGCGGACCACAGCATGAAAATCGTAAAGTTATCTATCCAACGCCCCATCTACGTCACAGTACTCTTCATACTGCTGACTGTGCTGGGCTACTTAAGCTTCAAAAGCTTGAGCGCAGAGCTGATGCCTAAGTTTACACCGCCTCTGCTCAACGTACAGATCATCTACCCTGGCGCATCGCCTAGCGAAGTGGAGAACTCGCTAACGCAAAAGGCCGAGGAGGTGCTCTCCAGCATGGAGGGTATCGACCAGATGCAGTCTTACTCTTTCGAGGGAATGTCGATGATCATGGTCTCCTTTGACTTTGGTACCGACATTGACAAAGCTATGACCGAGGCGCAAAACCGTCTTGCCGCCAAGCGTGCCGAGCTTCCTCGCGAAGTCTTTGCCCCTCGTATATCTAAGGTATCGGTAGACGAGAAGCCGATACTGATCCTCTCCGCCAGGGCCGACATCGGCTCCACAGAGCTATACGACCTTGTGGACAAGCGCATCGTCCCCGAGCTATCGCACATCAAGGGCGTCGCCAATGTAGACCTCGTCGGCGGTGTAGAGCGTGAGATACAGATCAACCTTGACAAGGGACGCATGCAGGAGTTTGGCATCACACCGATGATGGTGCAGGGTGCCATCAGAGCTTCCAACCTAGACTTCCCGACGGGTTACCTGCAGAGCGACCAGACACAGATGGCCGTGCGTCTTTCTGGCAAAATAACCTCCATCGAGGAGCTTCGCCAGATCATCCTGCGCAATGTCTCTGGTGCGCCCATACGTCTAGAGGATGTCGCTGAGGTGGTAGACGGGGTCAAAGACCCTGTCAAGATGGGGCGCGTCAATGGTCAGGAGGCGATCCTGCTCAATATCCTTAAGCAGTCCGATGCCAATGCGCTCCAGGTGAGCGAAGCTGTCGGCAAGCAGATCAAGACACTCGAAGAGCAGTACGCCTCTGAGGGACTCAAAGTGGAGGTAGCGCAAGACACAACCACCTTCACACGCAATGCTATCAGCTCTGTGCTGACCGACCTGCTCCTAGCTATCCTACTCGTATCGCTCGTGATACTGCTCTTCCTGCACAACGTGCGCAATGCGCTCATCGTGATGGTCGTGGTGCCCGTATCGCTCATCTCCTCCTTCATCGGTATGCGTATCTTCGGCTTCACGCTCAATATGATGTCGCTCCTAGCCCTCTCGCTCGTCATCGGTGTCCTCGTCGATGATGCCATCGTGGTCATTGAGAATGTCTACCGACACATGGAGATGGGCAAGAATCGTGTCCGAGCTACTTGGGATGCACTCAACGAAATCGGTCTCACGGTCATCTCCGTGACACTCGTTCTCGTGGTAGTCTTCCTGCCGATCATCTTTACCAATTCGCTGGTCTCGGACATCTTGCGTCAGTTCTGCGCTGTGATCGTCATCGCCATCCTCTTTAGCCTACTCGCTGCCCTCACCTTGGTGCCTCTGCTCACCTCCAGGCTGGGCAACATACAGCCACTACGTAGCGACCGTCCGCTGGGTCGTATGCTCACGGGCTTCGAGCGTGGCATCAGTCGCTTTGCCGAGGGCATTTCGTCGCTCACACGCTGGGGACTAAGCCATCGTTGGGCTTTGGCAGGCATCGTCGTCGCACTGATGGCTGCGGTGCTGGTCCTCTTCCCCTTGGGCTTTATCAACTTTGAGTTCCAGCCCTACATGGACCGCCAAGAGTGTATCATACAGCTCGAGATGCCCAAGGACATCTCTATGGCTGAGTCCAACCAGCTCGTGCGCAAGGCTGAGACGTGGCTCATGCAGCGCCCTGAGGTGGAGAAAGTGGTGACCATGGTCGGACTAACGAGTGACAACAGTCAGAGTAGCAAAGGTACCCCCTACCTCGCTGAGCTAGATGTCAAGCTACGGAAGACGCCCGAAGGTACCGAAGCCTACGTGGCTCGTATCCGCAAACCTCTGACCGACTACCTCGTCGATGCGCGTGTCAACGTCTATAGCGTGAGCATGACTGGTACGGTCTCCAAGGCGGCTGTCGAGTACATCATCTCTGGTGCGGACAAGGATTCGGTGGCGCTCTTTGCGGACAAGGCTTTGGCGCTCCTTAGCACCATCCCGGGAGTCATACAGCCTACCCTTTCGGTCGAAAACGCTACCCCCGAAATCATCGTTCAGGTGGATCGTGATAAGATGTCCAATCTAGGGCTAACGCTAGACAACGTGGGGGGTATGATGCAGACCAACTTCCAGGGCAATGACCAGCTCCGCTACACGCAAGGGGACTACGAGTATGCGATAAATATACGTGCTGACAAGCTCTCTCGTCGCTCCATCGAAGATGTCGCAGGACTGACCGTCGCTAATCCTCAGGGCGACCTGATACAGTTGTCGCAGTTTGCCGATGTATCGCTCGGTATCGGTCCTAGTCGCTTGGAACGCTTCAACCGCAATAGCTCCGTGACCCTGCGTGCACAAGCCTACGGCGTACCTGCAGGAGCCATCGCCAAGCAGTTTATGGGTCAGCTCAGCGAGACTCAGATGCCCCAAGGCGTACAGATACAGACCGCTGGAGATATGAAGAAGATGGCCGACTCGATGAGCGTCCTCACCACCGCTATCCTGCTCTCCCTACTCTTCATCTACCTAGCCCTCGTCCTGCTGTACAACAACTGGACGGACCCGCTCGTCGTCATGATCGCCATCCCTCTATCCATCGTGGGGGCGCTCCTAGCCTTGGCGATGAGCAATACCGCCATGAGCATCTACGCCATGCTCGGCATGGTGATGCTGGTGGGACTGGTTGCCAAGAATGCGATCCTACTGGTGGACTTTGCCAACGAAGCTCGTGGCGAAGGCTTGCCCCTGGACGAAGCACTTATTCAGGCGGTCAAGCTACGTACTCGCCCAATCCTCATGACGGCTCTATCGACCATCATCGGTATGCTCCCGGTAGCCCTCTCTCGTGGCTCTGGTGCTGAGCTCCGCACGGGTATGGCGTGGGTCATCATAGGCGGTATGGCACTCTCTACGTTGCTGACTCTGATTGTCGTGCCAGCCCTCTACAAAGCTTTCCACGCTAGGCAACGCACCAATGCCAAGCCAAAGGTAGATATAGGAGCTCTGATGCAGGAGTAACCCGCACTAACCTTTGACACAACGGACGCACAAGACGTGTAGCCCTTTGTAGGGACGCACGATCTGTGCGTCCGTCCCCGTTAAAGCCCTGACGTTGTTACCTTTGATACAACGGACGCACAGATCGTGCGTCCCTACAACCGTTACTCGTCTCGCTTTGATACAACGGACGCTCGACCGAGCGTCCCTACAGCCGTTACTCGTGCAGCCCCTGCCGATGGCTCCGATGCCTCCGATAGCTCCGATGCCTCACCCTTGAGGAAATCAGAAATCTCTTCGGAGGGATTTCGGAATCTCCACGGAGACACGGGAAAATTCTTCCGAACTTTGATTTGCTTCTTCCGAAGTTTCATTTCATTCTTCCGAACTTTTATT
>CAMPUN010000016.1 GCA_946997275.1 uncultured Porphyromonas sp. | reverse complement strand
TTTGGCAAGCCGGACAACCTGCTCCTCGATGAGCCGACGAACGACCTTGATCTGGAGACTGTCTCTTGGCTTGAGGACTACCTCGCTGAGACTGAGAGCACGGTCCTCGTGGTGAGCCACGACCGTCACTTCCTCGATGCTGTGTCGACCCACACGGTGGATATAGACTTTGGTAAGGTGAGACTCTTCGCGGGTAACTACAGCTACTGGTACGAGTCCAGTCAGTTGGCCCTCCGCCAGCAACAGCAGCAGAATAAGAAGCTTGAGGAGAAGAAGAAGGAGCTCGAGGAGTTCATCCGTCGCTTTAGTGCCAACGTGGCAAAGAGTAAGCAGACGACCAGCCGCAAGAAGATGCTGGAGCGCCTCGACATCAATGAGATCGAGCCGTCGTCACGTCGCTACCCAGGCATCCTCTTCCAGCCAGATCGTGAGCCGGGCAACAAGGTGCTAGAGGTTAACGATCTCTCGGCCGTGACGGACGAGGGAGAGGTACTCTTCAAGGGGCTGACCTTCAATGTGGAGCGAGACGACAAGATCGTTTTCATCAGTCACGACCCGCGTGCTATGACGGCACTCTTTGAGATCATCAATGGCAACCGCAAGGCGCAGCAGGGGAGCTACGAGTGGGGGCAGACGATCACGACTGCTTATCTGCCTTTGGACAACAGCGCTTACTTCGACACCGATATGACAATCCTTGACTGGCTCGGGCAGTTTGCCAAGGACACGAACGATGTCTACCTCAAGGGCTTCCTAGGTCGTATGCTCTTTAGCGGTGAGGAGGTGAATAAGCGCGCCTCGGTCCTCTCGGGAGGAGAGAAGATGCGCTGTATGATTAGCCGTATGATGCTTCCCCCTGGGGCTAATGTGCTGATCCTCGACACCCCGACGAACCACCTGGACCTGGAGTCCATTCAAGCTTTCAACAACACGCTCATTTCCTTCAAGGGGAATGTCCTCTTCTCAAGCCACGACCACGAGTTCATCCGCACGGTGGCGAATCGTGTTATCGAGCTGACGCCAAACGGGATCATCGACCGTATCATCAACTACGATGACTACATCACCGATCCGAAGGTGGCTGAGCTACGCGAGAAGTACTACAACGCATAAAGAGAGCACACGCCTATGGCTCGTATCCTCGCTATCGACTACGGCACCAAGCGCACGGGGCTGGCGGTGACCGACTCGCTACAGATCACGCCTGGGGCGCTCGACACGGTGCCTACGCATCAGCTCCTCAACTACCTAGCGGACTACTTGGGGCGTGAGGAGGTGGAGACGATCGTCCTCGGCAAGCCAACACAGATGGATGCGACGCCCTCGGCGACGTGGCAGGCGATACAAGCTTTGGCTAAGAAGCTGCAACATCTCTATCCTCAGATACGTCTAGAGTATGTGGACGAGCGCTTTACCTCTGTCTTGGCACAGCAGACGATCCGCGAGGCGGGCATCGGCAAGCAGCGCCGCCGACAGGACAAAGGGTTGGTGGATCGTGTCAGTGCGACCATCATTTTGCAGAGCTATCTGGAGAGCTTGCGCATGCTTCACTAAAAGAAAGAATTAACCGTTTACTCTTATGGCTAAGACCTTACCTATATACCTTTACGGACAACCAGTGCTTCGCAACATGAGCGAGGACATAACGCCTGACTACCCGAACCTCTCGGAGCTGATCGCAGACATGTGGCAGACGATGTACGAGAGTGACGGCATCGGCTTGGCGGCTCCACAGATCGGGCGCAATATACGTCTGCAGGTGATCGATGCGACGCCTCTGGCGGATGAGTATCCTGAGTGTGCGACGCTCAAGCTGGTCATGATCAATGCGCATATGCAGTCCCTGAGCGAGGATACTTGTTCGGAGGCTGAGGGTTGTCTGAGCTTGCCCGGCATTAACGAGCGGGTCGTGCGACCTAAGTCGATCGTGGTGGACTATATGAATGAGCAGTTTGAGCCACAGCGTCTCGAGCTCTCGGGCTATGCTGCTCGTGTGGTGCAGCATGAGTATGACCACCTGGATGGCAAGCTCTTTGTTGATCACATATCGGCGATGCGTAAGCGACTGATCAAGAAGAAGCTTCAGCATATAGTCGACGGTCGGATACGTGTCGGCTACCCTGTGATGCGTAATCCGATACATTAGTCCGTATGCGTCCGCTCCTACGATCACTCTCTCTGCTCCTCTGCATGCTCTGCGTGTGGAGCAGTGCGCTCTGGTCGCAGATAGATACGGAGCGGGTGATTACGATCGGGCGCAATGCGATCGGCTTCAAGGATTTCGTGGTCGCCATCGAGCACTTTAACCAAGTAATCGAGGTGTCGCCCACGATGGCTGAGCCGTACTATTACAGAGCTTTTGCGAAGCTTATGCTGGGCGACTATGCGGGCGCTGAGCGGGACGCGACGCTCTGCCTGGAGCGCAACCCTTTTCTCTCTAGAGCCTACATGGTACGGGGCGCCGCACGGCACAATCAGCAACACTATGCGGAGGCGGCGACAGACTATGCGCAAGCGCTCAAGATTACGCCGGACGACTTTTACCTAGCGTTCAACCTCGCAGGCTCGCTCTACGGAGCCGAGCAGTATGAGCGTGCCGACTCGGCAGCGCTCGCCCTGACGCAGCGTCACCCGAAGGAGGCGCGGGGCTACTTCCTCGCCGCGGAGATAGCGTTGCGACGACAAGACACGGTCGCTGCGGAGGGACGGATAGCCGAGGGCTTGGCGATAGACTCGCTGAGTGCTGCGCCTTATCGGATGCTCTCGACGATTGCTTACCTGCGGGGTGACTACAAAGGGGCGCTACGCTACCATGACAAGAGCATAGAGCAGGATCCAAACCAAGCTAGCGACTACATCAACCGTGGACTGACACGCTACAAGCTAAAGGAGTACCGTGGCGCTATGGAGGACTACAACCAGGCGCTCCTCTTGACGCCTCACGATGCGGTCGCTCGGCACAACCGCGCCTTGCTACGTATCGAGGTGGGCGACCTACAGGGTGCTCGCGAAGATCTGCTAGAGGTGGTGCGTCTGCAACCGACCAACCTGACGGCACACTTTAACTTAGCCTTGGTTCAGACGCAGACGGGACAGTACCGTGAGGCGATCGAGACGCTAGACTATATATTAGGTCGTCGACCAGAGTTCCTCTCGGGTTACTATCAGCGCTCGGAGGTGAAGCGTCTGCTCGGTGACGCTGCTGGAGCGGACAGAGACTACTGGTTCGCCTACAAGCTAGAGCGTGGACAGGTCAAAGCGCCTAAGCCGACCATCGCCGACAGCACTGGGTCAAGTGTGGCGAGCGACGAACTGTATGCGCTAGACCATCACGCTGAGCTGCAGTCTGCAAGTAGCGATGCAACTTCTGCTTCGCTTAGTGCGGGGAGCAATTCGCTACGCGGTTCGATCCAAGAGCAAGCCAGTTCGTCGGAGGCTTGTGCTGCTTACGAGCTCACTTACTTTGTGCAGAAGAGTCACGACAAGCTTTTGCCTCGCTCGAACTTTTCCGCAGAGCTAGAGGCGTACAACGAGCGGACGGGTTACCAGCCCCGTCTCCTGCTTGCCGTCGGCGCTCAGTCGCTAGACAGTACGCAGCTCCATGTCGTGCTGGAGGATATAGCGCGTCTGCAGACTAGTGGCGCAGAGCAGACGGCCGACTGGCACCTGCGTATGGGCATTGACAAGCTACTCTTGCGAGACATTGGCGAGGCGGTCTCACAGTTCAACGCTTCTCTCGATCTAGCTCCTCAGCAGCCACTCGCTCTCCTGGCTCTTAGCACGGCACGTCTCATGCAAGCGGAGACGCTCACAGAGCCTAAGCAACAGAAGCTTATGTACGACTTAGCGATGCGACAGCTCACCACTGCCATCGGCCACGCCCCACAGATAGGCTATCTCTACTATAACCGTGCTCATCTGCACCAGACGCTGGGGCATACGGATCAAGCGATCGCAGACTACACCAAAGCGATCGAGCTCCTGCCCCAAGCTGGCGAAGCTTACTACAATCGTGCCCTGCTCCTCAAGCAGCAGGGACAGCATGAGCAGGCGATAGATGACTTGAGTCGTGCGGGCGAGCTGGGCATTTATCAGGCTTATTCTCTTATCCATACTATTCAGACACGCTGATGATATCCGTTCAAGACCTTACGGTAGACTTTGGTAAGCAACTCCTCTTTGACTCGATCAACTTTGTCATTAGCAAGGGCGAACGGGTCGCACTTGTCGGGCATAATGGGGCGGGGAAGTCAACCTTGATGAAGATCCTCGTCGGCATCGAGCAACCTACGAGTGGTACCGTCAGCCGTCCCCGAGACCTTTCGATAGGTTATCTGCCACAGGTCAAAGAGTTGGTCGACCACACCACCCTGCGGGCGGAGGTTGAGGAAGTCTTTAAGGATGTGCAGTCGCTCAATGATCAGTACGACCGCCTGAGCGAAGAGCTGGCGACCCGCACGGACTACGACTCGCCTGAGTACCTAGAGTTGATCGAGCGCCACGGACATCTCACCGATCTGATACAGATGCACCACCCGTCGCAGTACCTTGCCGAGATGGAGCGGACGCTCCTCGGACTAGGCTTCGAGCGGAGCGACTTTGACAGACCGACCCGCGAGTTCTCGGGCGGATGGCGTATGCGTATCGAGCTGGCGAAGGTGCTGCTGAGCAATCCCGATCTGCTCCTCCTCGATGAGCCGACGAACCACCTAGATATCGAGTCCATCGACTGGCTCGAGCACTTCCTCATCGCCCGTGGGGTCACGCTCCTGCTCGTTTCGCACGACCGCACCTTCCTCGACAACGTCACCAACCGCACCATCGAGATCGAGCTGGGACGCATCTACGACTACAAGACCTCTTATAGCCACTACGTCACGCTACGTGAGGAGCGTCTGGAGCAGCAGAAGCGAGCTTACGAGAATCAGCAGAAGAAGATCCAAGACATCGAGTCCTTCGTCGAGCGCTTTCGCTACAAGCCGACGAAGAGCGCACAGGTGCAGAGCCGCATCAAGCAGCTAGACAAGATCGAGGAGATCGAGCTCGACGAGATAGACACACGGCACATCAACTTTGCCTTCCCGATGGCAGGGCGCAGTGGCGACTATCCCGTCATCATCGAGGACCTAGACAAGAGCTACGGCTCCCTCTCCGTGCTACGCGACGTATCGATGACCATCAAGCGTGGCGAAAAGGTCGCCTTCGTTGGGAAGAACGGCTCTGGTAAGTCAACCCTCATGCGCTGTATCATGGTACAAGAGGAGTACACCGGCAAGCTCCAGATAGGACACGGCGTAGAGATCGCATACTTCTCTCAGAATAGAGCGCAGGAGCTACCCGCTAATCAGACTATCCGTGATGCCATCGACAGCTTGGCGCGTGGCGACATGAGACTACATATCAATGACATGCTGGGTGCCTTCCTCTTTGGCGGGGAGGTGGCCGACAAGCCGATCAGCGTGCTCAGTGGTGGCGAGCGCGCTCGTGTCGCCATCATGCAGATGCTCCTAGAGCCAGCCAACCTGCTCATCCTCGATGAGCCGACGAACCACCTGGACATTCGAACCAAAGAGATCCTCAAGCGAGCCATCGCAGCCTTCCCCGGGACCGTCATCGTCGTCTCGCACGACCGCTACTTCCTCTCGGGGCTCGTCGACCGCATCTTCTCCTTCGGCCATGGTGCCGTACGGGAGTGCATGAACGGCCTCGACGGCTACCTCGCCACCCTCCACGAAGAGCTTAACCAACAGCCCTCAACCAACGGTTAACAGCGAGCAGCCAAAGCCCAAAGCCCAGCCCCTCGACTATCAGCAGCAGAAAGAGCAGCAAAAGAAACTGCGCACCCTACGTCGTACCGCCGAGACCCTCGGCGAGCAAGTCTCCAAGCTACATGATCAGCAGACCGAGCTGGAGAAGAAGATCGAGACCTCCCCGTCCCCTCAGCTTATCGAGCAGTACACCCTCGTCAATGGTCAACTTCAAGAGGTTACCAAGCAGTGGGAGGATGCCGAGTTTGCCCTTATGGAGTACGAGGAGGAGATCCAACAGTAGTAATTAGTCAGCCAGCCAACCCGTGAGACAATTCCTTAAGCTCTTCGGCAAGTACATCCGCCCCTACCGCCACTACATAACAGGTGGCGTCATCGCCAATATCCTCTCGGCGCTGCTCAACCTGCTCGCCTTCTCGCTTATCATGCCGATCCTGCGCATCCTCTTCGGCATGGAGCGGACCACACCCGTCTACCATACGCTCGACAGCATCAACTGGTTACGCCCATCAGACTGGAGCGTAGCTGTAGACTACATCGTGGGCAACTTCAACTACTACGTCTCCCAGCTCATTCAGCAGTACGGTCCCTCCCGCACGCTCTTCCTCCTCTGCATCTACCTCATCGTTATGACGCTCATCAAGGTGGGCGTCACCTACGGTGGCATCTATATGCTCGTGCCGATCCGTACAGGCGTGGTCCGAGATCTACGCAATGATTTCAATGCCAAGCTCCTTCGGCTACCAATTTCGTTGATTAGCGAAGAGCGCAAAGGCGACCTCCTCGCACGCTTCTCTGGAGATGTCGCCGAGATCGAGTACTCCATCATTGGCATCCTAGAGAGCCTCATCAAGAACCCCATCCTCATCCTCATATACCTCGTGGCGCTCTTTGCGATCAGCTGGGAGCTCACCCTCTTCGTCCTCATCGTCCTGCCGATAGCGGGCTACATCATGGGAGTCGTAGGCAAGCGCCTCAAGCGAGACAGCCTCGAGGGGCAGACGCAGTGGGGACGACTCATGAGCATGGTCGAGGAGACCCTCTCGGGTCTGCGCATCATCAAGGCTTTCAATGCGGAGCAACAGATCTCTCACCGCTTCACCTCCGCCAACGAACAGTATCGGCGTACCGTCTCTCGGGTCTATGCTCGTCAAGGCTTAGCGCACCCCATGAGCGAGTTCCTCGGCACCACCGCCATCGCCATCATCCTCTGGTATGGCGGCAACCTGATCTTCGCCGGCAGTAGTAGCGTCACGGCCGACGCCTTTATCTACTACCTCGTCATCTTCTACAGCATCATCAATCCTGCCAAAGAGCTCAGCCGCGCCTCCTACTCTATCCAAAAGGGGCTAGCCTCCATGACGCGTATACAGGCTATCCTCGAGTACCCCGAGCGGATCACAGACCCCGCGGAGCCTCTACCCGTCACCTTTGACCAGAGCATCTCTTACGAAGATGTCTCCTTCCGCTATCAAGAGCCGTGGGTACTGCGCAACCTTTCGCTCACCATACCTAAAGGTCAAATGATCGCACTCGTGGGAGCCTCTGGCGCGGGAAAGAGTACGTTCGTGGATCTCTTGCCACGCTTTTACGACGTCACCTCAGGGCGCATCACCATCGACGGTACAGACATACGACAAGTCAGGGCGAGCGACCTGCGCGACCTGATAGGATACGTCAATCAGACGCCAATCCTCTTCAACGATACGATCCGCAACAACATCACCTTCGGCATGGAGCGCCCCGTCAGCGACGAGGAGGTACGCACCGCTGCCGAGGCAGCCAATGCGACTGAGTTCATCGATCAGCTCCCCGAGGGGATGGAGTACAACATTGGCGACGGCGGTAGCAAGCTCAGTGGCGGGCAGCGCCAGCGACTTAGCATAGCACGAGCCCTGCTCAAGGACTCGCCCATCCTCATCCTCGACGAGGCAACCTCGGCGCTCGATAATGTCTCCGAGCAACTAGTCCAGGAGGCCATCCAGCGCCTCGTCAGCGACCGCACCACCATCGTCATCGCCCACCGCCTTTCCACGATCATGCACGCCGACCTCATCTGCGTCATGCAGGAGGGGCAGATCGTCGAGCAGGGCACCCACGAGGAGCTACTCGAGCGTGGCGGGATCTACGCCCACCTCTACCAGATACAGTTTAAGGAGTAAAAGCTCCTCCCTCCGTGTGTCTAGAAAAGCTACCCCACATATCATATGAAACAACCATCGGCCCTCCTCACCAGCTTGATCCTATCTCTTGTCGCTCTCTGTACGCCCATCGAGATGCTGGGGCAAAGCGACAACGCTAGCGATAGTCTCAAGATGCGCTGTGGCGTCGTGCTGAGCGGAGGAGGCGCTAAGGGACTAGCACATATAGCGCTCCTCGAGCTGATCGACTCTCTGCAGATACAGGTCGACTATATCTCTGGCACCTCCATGGGAGCTGTGGTCGCTGGGCTTTACTCGGCTGGACATAGTGCCACGGAGATCAAGGAGCTGGTCCGTCAGGAGGACTGGGGACGCATCCTGAGCAATCGGCTACCTTACGACAAGGTGGATATGTGTGAGAAGGAGGACTACGGAACTTATGCGCTAGAGTTTCCCATGCGCCGAGGCATCCCCAAGCCACCCTCCTCAATCATCGAGGGGCAGTACCTGATGGAGGTTCTGATGCGCTACACCTTCCCCGTGCGACATATCACCGATTACGCTCAAATGCCGATACCGCTCCAGCTTGTAGCCTCGGACGTCGGAGCGGGAGGCCCCTGCGTGATGACCTCGGGATCGATGCCACTTTCCATACGCGCCAGCTTAGCGATCCCAGCCTTCTTCGCACCCGCTGTGGTCGATGGTAAGCTACTCGTCGATGGAGGTTTGGATCGTAACTTCCCAGTCGAGGAGGTTCGCTCCATGGGAGCCAACTTCGTCATCGGCAGTTATACCGGAGCTAGACTGCGAAATGTGGAGGAGCTCGAGCATAGTCCTATTGATGTCATCCTGCAGTCCTATGCGCTCCTGACCAAAAAAGAGGTGGAGCGTCAAGCCAGTCAAGTAGATGTGATGCTAGACTTCTCCCAAGCACTGAAAGACTACACCTCGGCAGACTTTAGCCAGCGTGAGCGGATCATAGCGCTCGCTGAGGTCGAGGCGCACAAGCTCTTGCCACAGCTCATCGCCCTCAAGGCTCGGCAAGTCGCCCAGGGCATTACTTATCAGAGGCGACAGCCCGCTCAAGTCTCTATACCGATCCAGCAGGTCAAAGTCTCAGATCAGTGGGGAAGCCCCCTAGAGGAGTCTGAGACAAAGTTTATACAAAGTGTGATCGGCGACGATCTCTCTATCCTAGACTCCGTGGAGCTCCTCCAGCAGCGCATTGAGATGCTGATGGGCTACAACCGCTATGCGCAAGTCTACTACACCTATGAGGCAGACTCGACGAGAGGAGACCATGAGGTCAACACGATACACTTCTTTATCAAGAAAAAGCCTCAAGCCCTCCTCCGACTAGGAGCTTACTACGATCCCTACGAGTCGGCAAACATCATCCTCAACACTTCACTCAGAGATCTGCTCCTCCCCAACTCGCGACTCTCCGCCAAGCTCGCCATATCTCAGCTCCCTAAGCTACGCGCTAGCTACTACAAGTGGCTCGACAACGGCTACTCCTACTGGCTCAGCCCTTACATCTCCCTCCGCCTAGACCGCTGTGACAACATTCATCTGCGTTACCTTTCACAAATAGAGGACCAGACGGAGGCCACCTTCTACCAGGCGTCCCTCGCCAGTGGCCTAAAGATGGGCTACACCTTGTCGCCACAGTCTCAGGTAACGCTCGGCATCCAGTACGGCTCTATGTATGTGTGGCAACCACGTCCACCTTTTGACCAAGAGGTGAAGGAATCAGCACAAGCAGCCTCGTCTGACTGGGTGCCTATGAATCAGTTCAACCAGCTGATGCAGGCCAACCGCCCTCCTAAGCTAAGCTACCGCCACGGCACCTGGACGATGAATCTAGCTTACCAGCAAAACAGCTTGAATCGAAAGACCTTTGCTACACGGGGTAACCACTTCGCACTAGCCGCAGAGCTTACGCTAAAGAACACCTACGCCCTCTCACCACTCCCCGCAGATGCCTCGGAGAGCCAGAAGCAGATCCACAACCTGCTCAATCCCGAGGAGAGCATATCCCCACAGCGAGGCCCCCTCTTGCATCTCTCTGTCTATGAGCATCTAGTTGCACCCCTGAGTCGGAGAGTAGCGCTACACGGACGACTCTTTGGCGGGGTCAATCTAGACCTTGGCAAGCCGTGGCGAGAGAGCTTTCACTTCGACAGTTACCTCTTCTTAAGTCAAAAGTTTCACCTCGGGGGCTTTGCCAATGTCGGTCTAGACGATCAGCCCATCTTCTCTGGGCTACGATACCGAGAGTATCCGGTCAACAACTTAGCAGCGCTCTATCTAGGCGTACAGTACACCCCGATCAAGAACCTCTACATCACCCCGCACATCAGTGTCGGCGCAGACATCCAGGCACCCAACCTGCAGGACAGCGACCTCCTCTACGGCGCTGGCATCGATCTAGACTACGACTCCCTGATAGGTCCTATCAAGCTCTCGTTCAGTCGCTCCAACGTCCTACGCGCCTCACGCTTCTTCTTTAGCCTCGGGTACGCCTTCTGACACCACCGCTAGACCTACCGGATCCGACCTCGGGAGAAGTCCGAATCCTCGTGAATCTTTGAGTACTCAGAGTCGGGCTGTAGCGCTACGTAGTGAGGCTCGCTCCACACACTCCTCGGTTATCGTCCTGTGTAGCTCCTAGGGGAGTGGTTATGATGCGTCAGCCCTGAGGTGGATGGGTTAGGTGCGGGTGGTGTCGCCGTTTTTCACTATCTTTGTAGGGAACGAAAGCAAATCACACTATGGCTGCCAAAGATAAGAAAGTACTCTACATCTCTCAGGAGATA
>CAMPUN010000015.1 GCA_946997275.1 uncultured Porphyromonas sp. | reverse complement strand
AGAAGGCAGCGTAGCCACTACGCAGCTCGCTGATGATCTCCTCGCGCACCTTCGGATCGCTCCACTGCTGGAGCTTCTTGCCATCGGCTAGGGGTATCTGGAGGAACTCGATCGGCGTCAGGATACCCTCCATCAGGTACCACTGCACACGACGAGCCTCACGACGCGCAGCGACACAGTCGGCAATCGTTTGGATAGCCTTCGTCACCTCGGGGCGCTTGTTTGCCTTAGCCCATTGCGCCAACTCATCTTGCTGTGCACGCTTGGTCGCCTGTAGGTTGCGAGTGCGGATTGCCCAGTTGGCGCCTTGAGCGCGCTTGTAGCCGTTTTGCGAATAAGCGTACTTAGCCGCGTACTGGATGTTGACCTTTTCGTCAGCGAGCATACGACGGAGCATCACCTCCTGACGTAGACCACGCATCTCGATACGTATGTTGTTGTCGATCTCAGACCACTCGTCCACCTGCGCCTCGGTGAAGAAGTGATTGGTCGTACCAGGGAAGCCCATGATCAGCGCAAAGTCGTCACGCTGTACGCCCGAAGTAGAGACCGCTGCGAAGCGCTCTGGCTTGTAAGGCACGTTGTCGGCGCTGTAGTCGGCGGGGTTATTGTTCTTGTCCACATAGACACGGAAGATGGAGAAGTCTCCCGTGTGGCGAGGCCACATCCAGTTGTCCGTGTCGGAGCCATACTTACCGATAGCACTGGGCGGAGCCGCGACGAGACGCACGTCGGTGAAGACCTTCTTGGTAAAGAGGTAGTAGCGGTTGCCCCCGTAGAAAGGCTTGAGCTCGTAACGAATGCCAGGTTGCTTCATCGCCGCCTCGCCTACGATAGCTGGGATCATCTTGGTGAGCGTCGCAATGGAGAAAGCTGCCATCGGATCCTCCTTGTAGGGAGACTCTTTCAGCAGTTTGTTCACTTGGTCGGTCACGTTAGTAATCTTGTCGATGGAGATCACCTCTAGTCCAGGACAAGGTAGCTCCTCACGCATGGACTGTGTCCAGATGCCGTCGCGTAGGTAGTTATGCTCTACGGCTGAGTGGCTCTGTATCTGGTCGTAGCCACAGTGGTGGTTGGTTAGGACCAACCCTTGGTTCGATACGAAGACGCCTGAGCAGCCTCCGTCAAACATCACAACTGCCCGCTGTAAGCAGGGTCCATCAGGATTGTATATCTCCTCCACGGGGATCTGTAGCCCCTTAGCTCGGAGCTCGTCAGCGTGGTCTGCCATCTGCTCCAGTAGCCACATACCGCCGTCGGCTAGTGCAACAGCCGAGAGGGTGAGACTGGTCAACAGGAGCAGGAGTACTCTTCTTAGGTGAGTTGTCATAGGTAGTTCTCTTTATATAGTGTATTACGTTGATTCTGTTAAGTAGTAGGTGGTGGCGCTTGCTCTTGCGCTAGCATAGCGTTGTAGTAGCGGACGTCGCCCGTCACCTCACGCCCCAGCCAAGAGGGCAATGCTGGGCAATCCGTCGGGCTCGTCAGTTCCACCTCTGCCATGACTAAGCCTTCTAACCTTCCGCCAAAGCCATCTACCTCCCATACGAAGCCCTCGTAAGGCACGTAGTAGCGCACCTTCTCTAGGCAACGGCTAGCGCACTGGCTCAGCATCGCTTCCGCATCAGCGACGGGGATCGGGTACTCCCACTCGGAGCGAACCAGCCCGTCAGCGGTGGAGCTCCCCTTGATAGTGAGTCGTGCCTCCTCGTCGATGATGCGCACCCGCACGGTCACCCGCTCATCTACCGTCAGGTAGCCCTGGCGGATATGGCGGTGGTGAGACGCCTCTCGGAGGTAATCGTCACGACAGACGAGGTACTTGCGCTCGATCTCTAGCATTGGGTCAAAAGCTACGATATCGTCACCTCGATAGCGCCCATCGGGAAGCCATCAAACGTGACATCTCGATACTGTACCATCGGGTAGTCCTGCTCGATGCGGTTGATGATGAGCTGATGAAGGACTCCCTGCCCAGCGCCATGGATGAAGATCACCTTGCTACCGCGACGTTCCAGACGCTTGTCCAGCTCACGGCGAAAGTTCTTCAGCTGATAGAGCAGCACCTCGTGCGGTGTCATCCCCGTAGCATTTGGGAGGATTCGCTCCGCCTCCAGTCCCACCTTTTCGATGGTTTGCTCGGGAGCTGCGGGAGCCGCTGTAGGTTCAGGTTGCTTACGCTCTGGCTGAGGCTGAGGAGCGCTCTGCTTAGTTGGTTTTTGGGAAGCCTTTTGGTTAGCTTGCTGAGATACCCTTTGTGGTGTCGCAGCAGGCTTCTTTTGTTTTATCGCACGCCGTGGCAAAGCTCCCGAGCGACTGGGTGCTGGCTGTGGCTCCTCTGCGGGAGCTTGCTGAGAGCCATCGTACGCCTCCAAGACTGGAATCACCAGCGCATCCTCATCAAAGAAGGGGTTCTCACGAAATGCGTGACGCTTCGCCAGCTTGACCACATCCATCCGCACCTGACGCTCTACGGGAGGCATGGAGCGATAGGTACGCTCAGGCTTGTAGGCGATAAACTGGAAGTGTGAGACGGCATGATCGTTGATCTCCGACGCGTCAAACTCCTCGACCAGCACCCGCATATCCGGCTCTAGGACACCCGCCGAGCGAAGTTTGTAGCCACCCGCTGAGGTTGTCGTGCTGTAGGTGAAGAGGAGGTGATAGTTGCTCTCGTTGATTAGATAAGTCTCGTAGGGCGACTGTCCGAAGTGCTCGTACGATACGGGCAAATAGGCGACATGCACCTGCAGTTGCTCGCCTCCCGAGCGGTCAAACCAGGGACCCTTGGAGAGAGGTGCCACGAAGCTCAAGTCCTGCTCGGCATCCTCGACTACCTCAGGGGTAGTGGGCGTCACAGCAGGCGCCTTGCTTTTAGACGGTTGCGCTGCTGGCTCTAGTCGCTTCAGTACGGGAGGTTTGTAAGCTGGTACGAAGGTGTCCCGGCTGTCCACCACCACGCACTCATGTATCGGTGTGGGTAGCTCGAAGCCGTCGGGTCCCTCGACCCACGCCACGCCACGCTCTATGCGCTTGACGACACCACCGCCCGATGCGTTGAGGTAGCGGATGGTGTCTCCTACTTTTATATTCTGTGCCATTGCTGATTTCTATTTCTATGCGAAGATACCAAAAATAGCGCAATCTCCCAGAGATTAGAGGTTAGAAATTAGAGATTGAAAGTCCGATCATTCCGATGGCTCTAACTTCTAATCTCTAAAGCCTAACCTCTAATATCCACACCTCCGAGGAAATCGCGATTTCTTCGGAGGTTTTTTTGTTTCTCCACCGAGGAACGGAAAAATTCATCGGAACTTTGATTTCATTCTTCCGAACTTTCATTTGCTTCTTCCGAACTTTTATTTCGCCCCTCCGTGAAGAATGAAAAATAGCTCGGTGGAAATTTGGATTCCCTACGAAAAAGTCGCAGACTACAGCAGACGGGTCGGCTCGTACGACTTGTTTTTCTTAACAAGAACAGTTACATTTGTGGTGCTTAATTCGACGAAACTTGAAGTTAAGGCGATCGTTTCCAAAAAACGACATCTAGACGACATCAATTAAACCAAATAGCATATGAAGCATTACTACTCATTATTAACCTGTGCGCTCTCCCTGCTCCTGTGGTTGGGCGTAGCGTCACTATCGGCTCAGACCACGATCGAGGTCACAGAGCCAGGCACGCTCCAGAAGAAGCTGAGCGAAACAACCGAGCTATCCAATCTCGTAATTAAGGGCTCACTCAATGCAAACGACTTTGGAGCCTTGAGAAACACAGCTGGCATCACCACGCTTGATCTCTCTGACGTGGAGATCGTCGCTGGCGGTAGCTACAAGGGCAACCCCAACACATCGGAGGAGGTCCAGACCGTGCCTGGTACGATGCCAGGCTACTTCCTCTTTGCAGGCACACTAGCAGAAAGTCTCACCTCTATCACGCTCCCTAACAGCGTGACTCGACTAGGGCTCCGCTGTCTGCAAAACGGGACCAAGCTGACCGAGATACATCTGCCCGAGGGGCTTACCTATCTCGGCGAGATGGCTTTTGGTTACTGCGAGAGCCTAACGGCTATCCAGCTACCCGAGAGCATCGACACGCTAGCAGGAGCAACGTTTGAAAGGTGTAAGGCTCTGGAGTCTGTAGAGCTCCCCGAAAGCGTCGTCTCAATGGGAGGCTCTGTCTTCGATGGTTGTGCAGCGCTCTCCGAGGTGACGCTGCCTCCGACACTACAGGAGATACCGTTTGCTACATTCAAGGGGTGCACCTCTCTCGAGGAGCTAGATATGCCGAAGTTCCTTAAGAAGATTGGAGCCTTTGCTTTCGAAGGCTGCACGAATCTCTCCGAAATACAACTACCACCCCTGATGCGCACCATCGAGCATGACGCCTTCAGTGATTGCGAGGCGCTCACCAGTGTCAGTATACAGAGTGTAGCTATGGAGACCATCGGTGACAACGCATTTAAGAACTGTAAGGCACTGAAGAAGATCATGATCCCCGCTGGTGTGACAAAGATCGGAGGGTTCGCCTTCAGTGGCTGCGAAGCACTTGCTAATGTTATCTTACCCTCAAAGCTTAAGACACTTATGGGCGGAGCTTTCGCTCGCACAGCAATCACAGAGGTGACGATACCTGACGCGTGTGAGGAGATACTATATGGAGCCTTTACCAATTGTAAGAGCCTCAAGACGGTGACACTGCCTCGCTCGATGAAGAAGATGAGCGACAAGGCCTTCGGTGGATGCGATGCTCTCAAGACTGTGATCGTGACCAACCCGACGCCTGTCGTCTCTAACAAGGCGGAGGATCTAGTTGGCCTAGCCGACCTCTCCGCTATGAGTGCCCTCACACTCATCGTGCCTGAGGAGACCAAGGCTGCTTACGCAGCTGCCAAGCAGTGGAAAGAGTTTGCCAACGTCTCGGAGATGCTGACGCTCACAGCTGAGGTCTCTGCCGAGAAGCCTCTAGAGGGTACCATCACCGCTCTGACTACGCCCGAGCTATACCGCACGGTCAAGCTCACGGGCACGATAACGAGTGCCGACCTGGAGGCGCTCGCACAGCTTCCCCGTATGCAGGAGCTAGACCTCGGCGAGGTTACTTACGATGCTGAGGCAAATCCGCTAGAGGGCTTCAGCTTCAAGGACTACGCTCAGCTACGCAAGCTGACCTATCCGAAGCAGCTCACGACGATCCCCTACTCTAGCTGTAGTCAAGCGATGCTCCTCGAGGAGGTGGTGCTACCGGAGGGTGTGACCGACATTGAGGAGGAGGCTTTCAGCTACTGCACCGCTCTGCGTAGTATAGTACTACCTCAGACGGCTCTGAACCTGGGCGAGAGCGTCTTCCATGGTTGCGCTTCGCTAGAGTCGATTGTCTTCCCCGATAGCATCGAGCTGATACCAGACTACGGCTTCTTCGACTGCGTCTCGCTACAGGAGGTTCGCTTTCCTAAGAAAGTTGCCGACATAGGCGAGCAATCCTTTACCAATTGCTCACACATTCAGCAGATTTGGCTTGGCGAAAACGTCAACGAGATCAAGGATATGGCTTTCTTCGCTTGCGACTCGCTTAAGACGATCACAACGCTTCGCCAGGAGCCTCCTGTCACGCCAGAGGACGCTTTCACCGAGGAGCACTACGAGACGGTGACGGTCGTCGTCGCTTCGGAGGAGATCCAGAAGGCTTACCAGGCAGCTGATACGTGGAGCAACTTCAAGCACTACAAGGTCGACCCGACGATCACAGCTATCGCTCAGATTGCCGAAGAGACCGGCACAGCAACAGTCTATGGTATTGAAAGTGCACTCCACCTCGAGCTGGCTGATGCTGAGAGTCTCGTCTCTATCTACTCGCCTAGCGGTCTACAGCTAGCCTCTCACTACTTGCCTGCTGGCACGTATGAGCTGCCACTCGCTGAGGGGCTCTACATCGTTACGGTCAATCAATCAAGCTACAAGGTCTATGTACGCTAAGCAATCACGACTCTATACGATCATACTAGCTAGTCTCCTCCTCCTTTTCGGCTGGGGGAGCACTAGCTCCTCGCTACAAGCTCAGAGCGTCATCCCTGCATCGGAGCAGAAGGCACTCCTCGAGATCTACGACCAGTGCGGTGGCACGGGTTGGGCTGATGGGTACAACTGGCGTGCTGCCTCAGGACCTGACAAGTACGAGGGAGTGTTCATCGAAGACAACCATGTGCAGGGCATCTATCTTGATAAGGTCGGACTGACGGGGCAACTGCCGAAGAGCTTTTTCACAGCATTCCCCGAGCTACGGCTCTTGGTCTTGTCCAATAATAAGCTCTCGGGACCTATCCCCGAGGCGCTTGGCGAAATGACTAAACTAGAGGTGCTCATGCTCAGTAGCAATCTATGGACGGGTCAGCTGCCTAACCTAGATAAGCTGGTCAATCTGAAGATCCTACACTTGGCAAACTTCTATAATAAGGATGCCAAAGGCAATGTGATCTCCGAGGTGACCGGTACGCTCCCTGACATCTCTAAGATGCCTCAGCTAAAGTATATCGATGCTTCCTTCTCCAATCTCTCTGGTCAACTGCCCGAGCAGATCGGTCTTTGTCGCAATCTACAGGTTCTAGAGCTTTCCTTCAATCAGCTGACGGGCTCTATCCCTGCTTCTATCAGTGAGTGTGCCGACCTACAGATCCTCTCTGTCCAAAATAACAAGATGAGCGGTGAGATACCAGATCTAAGCGCCCTAGTCAACTTAGGGATGCCTCTAGATATGGGTATGGGCGTTACGGAGCCGGGACGACTCTACCTCAACGACAATCAGTTCACAGGCCCCTTCCCCGAGAGCGTCGTGATGCTACCTCGCCTGCAGCGCTTCTCCTGTGCCAACAATAAGTTCACAGGCCCTCTACCACAGGACTTAGGCACGATGGAGAGTTGCGAAGCTTTCTTTGCCGATCACAACCAGTTCACGGGCCCATTGCCACAAGTGCTGCCGACGAAGCTCTGGTACTTGGATCTAGGCTACAACCAACTCACAGGCGCCATCCCCGCTAAGTGGCAGGGTGCGACTACGCTGGGCAAGATACCCCTGAGAAACAATAACCTCTCAGGTAGCGTGCCAGCGATCTACAAGAAGCTCAAGAACCTAGACATGATCGACATACGAAGTTGTCGCTTCTCCTTTGCGGACTTTAAGGCGTGGGATCGATTCATCAAAAACAAAGACTGCATCTTCCGCTTTGGCATGCAGCAAGCTTACAGTGAGCTTCATAAGGAGAGCGTCAAGTCAGGTAGCAACGTTATCTTTGACGCCACCTATCCCGGCTCGCTCATCGGCGACGAGCACTATCGGTGGTACAATATGACCACACTACAGCCTGTCCCCAACGCTAATGAGGCTAAGCTAACGCTCCAAGGGGTCTCCAAAGAGGACGCTTGTCGCTACGTATGCCTCATCACGAGTGGCAAGATGGGTAGCACACAGCCACGCTCAGCGCTACGAGCCGACGATGGCGAAGAGGTGGAGGCTGACGACCTACAGCCGACGCTCCGATCAGGCTTTTGGGAACTAACGGTCGACGGTTACTTCAACGGCACCGACACGCCCGCCTCCATCGCAGACGACCTACGCGTCTACTACGACAGCGAGGCGCAGCAGCTTCACCTAGAGAGTGAGGTCTCCGTCACGTCGCTCATGGTCGTGGACCTCTCGGGCGCTGTCGTCGCTCGTCTCGAGCCTTCTGGAGCAACTTCGCTGGCGCTCTCCCTAGCGACTGGCAAGTATGTCGTACTGCTCAATAGAGCGGACGGGAGCTACGCCACGGCGCCCCTCCTCGTACGCTAGATCTATCCGTATAATCAATAGAAGAAGCCATGACAAAGAAAGCTCTCCTACTCATACTCACTCTGCTCGCCACATCCATGATGTGGGGGCAGAGTGTTCCCCCGACGGGAACGAAGCATATCACGCTAGAGGTACAGCCTGGTGAAGAGTTTCAGTTTGGTCTCATAGCGAGATCTGATGCACGACAAGCTTGGATAGAGTTACAAGATGGGCAGTTTACACCGCTCTCTATTGGTGACAATCCTACCGTGCCTACAGTCTTTAAGTACTCCTCCAGCTCTGGGCGAGTGAAGATCTATGGCGCTTTCCATATCTTCGGCTGCCCAGCCAATGGAGCGGTCATCACAGGACTAGACGCAACGAACTTCACTCCTCTCGAGCAGCTCTACTGCAACGATAATGCGCTCACCACGCTGTCCGTCAAGGGGTGCAATAAGCTGCGTCTCCTGAGCTGCGCCACGAATGCGCTTACCTCACTCGATCTGTCGGGCTGTACTGCCCTCGAGGAGCTCTCTTGCTTTAAGAACGAGCTCACCTCCTTAGCCCTCCCAAGTGCGGTAAAGCTTCAGAAGATGAACTGTGCCCAAAACGCTCTCACCGCCCTAGACCTCTCCGCCTGTCCCAAGCTAAAGGCGGTCTACGCTGGAGAAAACCAGATCGCATCCATCGCACTCCCTGCGACCAATGAGATAAGCGTCCTCTCCGCTTACCAAAATAAGATTCAGAGCCTAGACCTGAGCAAGTTGCCTCTGCTGGAGGATCTGGACATTTACGATAATCAGTTGACCGCTCTGGATCTCCATTTATCACCTAAGCTCACGAGTGTCGACTGCTCAGAGAATAAACTCACCCAGCTCGACCTCACAGCTTCCCGCGCGACGCTCACCACACTCTCTTGCTCGGACAATCAGATCACTCAGCTACAGATAGCTGGCTGCACGCTCCTCAACAGTCTCAATGCGAGCAATAACAAGCTCTCCTCGATCGTCTTCACAGGCTTCGCAGCACTGGAGAGACTCTCCATATACGCTAACCAGCTCACCGCACTAGATGTGACCGACTGCAAAGCTCTCGTCCACCTATCTGCCGATGAAAACAAGATGGACGCCTGCAGTCTGAACGACCTCTTTCGCTCTCTCCCGACGCCTCAGGAGCAGGGCAATCTATCGATCGTCAACAATCCAGGCGCCACCACCTCTACCACGACACTTGCTCAGCAGAGAAACTGGAAGGTAGACGTACAGGGTGACAACACAGGCTGCCCCTCGGGAAATGTGGAGGCGCCCCCTGCGGGTACCCCTGTCATCACGCTAACGACCAAGCCCGGGAGCGACATTATGGTGACGATGCGTGTCTACGAGCCTAACTCCTACGTTTGGATAGAAGCGACTCCAGGCATCTTTCAGAAGATGCTCATCAGCTCCGACTACGACAAGCCCTCAGAGTTTCACATCGCATGCCCAGGTAGCACAGTGCGTCTACACAGCAAAGTGGTCGACTTCAGCTGTAGTAAGAACGGGGAGGCCATCACTGCCATCGATGCTTCAAACAATCCTGACCTAGCCACCCTCTACTGCCACGAAAACGCTATCACCTCCATCAACGTCAGTGGTAGCCTCTACCTAGCAGACCTAAGCTGTGGCAAGAATCAGATCAAGGTGCTAGACCTCACCGGGCTCAACTTCCTGCAGTATCTCTACTGCTACGAAAATAAGATCGACCGCCTAGACATCTCTCACTGCAAGCTCATCGAAGAGCTAGAGTGTAGTGCCAATAACATCGAGCAGCTCGACCTCTCGAAGCTCTCTAGGGCGACGCTTATCATGTGTCATACCAATCGCATTCAGGAGCTTGATCTGTCAAACTGCAAGAAGCTCGAAGAGTTTAGCTGTGCCAATAACCAGATCAAAAAGCTAAACCTTGATGCTTGCGAGAGCTTGAAGGGATTTGCTTGTGGATCCAATCTCTTGACCCAGCTAGATGTCTCTAAGTGTACGAAGCTCAACCGCCTCTTCTGCTCCGTCAATCCGAATCTCACGCAGATAACCTTCGCGCCAAACTCGGCACTACAAAAATTCTCAGCGATGGAGTGTGGCTTCACCAGACTGGAGATCCCCGAGTCGCCCAGCCTGACCAAAGTGCAGCTGACTCAGAACCCGCTCCAGAGCCTAACGCTAGGCAGTTGCAACAAGCTAAACCACCTAGCGGTAGACAAGTGCGCCATCAAGCCCTGCGATATGAATCAGCTCTTCAAGTCATTGCCTAAGGTAACCGCTGGAGAGCTCCGCATCGCAGGCAATCCCGAGGTGGCGACCGCCAAGACCGACCTAGCCACGCAAAAAGGCTGGAAAGTCGATGTCACAGGCGACGGCTCTGGCTGTCCCAACAGCATAGAGCCCATCGACGAGACCTCCTATCGCATCACGACAGCTCCGCACACCATTGAGGTGACGACCCCGCAAGAGTTCCACCTCATCGTCTACGATCCCGCTGGCAATGTGATCGCTAGCCTCGTCACGGAGCCACTCCGAGCTACCACGATCCGAGACCTCTCCAACGCGACCTACATCGTATCAATAGACGGGAAGGCGCACAAGGTACTCGTGAGATAGGCTCTATCTGAGACGACACCTAAGCAGACAGCGTCGATTGCTTCACTCGCATCGACCTGTTTGCGAGGTATATATGAGTTCCAAAAACAGTTCCCCCCTTGGAACTTTTTAGTTCCAAGGGGGGAACTTTCTGGTTCCAGCGGAGGAACTCGCCAGTTCCAGCGGAGGAACCGACCAATTTCTCCGAAGTTTCATTTCATTCCTCCGAAGTTTCATTTCGTTCTTCCGAAGAAATGATTCGTCCCTCGGTGGAAAATCAGAAATCCCTCCGAAGAGATCAGAGGTTTTCTCGAGAGTAGAGGTAGCCCTTGGCGATTAGCGGCTGACAGTTAGCTAGTGACACTAGTGCTCCTAGAGCCTCTAGTGCCACTAGTGGACCCTCTAACCTCTAACTTCTAATCTCTAATCTCTAACTTCTAATCTCTAATCTCTAACCTCTAATCAAATATGTGTGCCTTTGCGCAGATAAGCTTATCTTTGCAGTATGAAGTATACGAAGCGGTTAGAG
>CAMPUN010000014.1 GCA_946997275.1 uncultured Porphyromonas sp. | reverse complement strand
CTCCCGCTAGGGACGTAGTACAGTAAATCCTTTCCGAGGGAGTATCACCAGCAGAAGTGGTACTCCCTCTTTTTGCACCCCTCGCTCAGTACCCTCTCCTTCCAACCTCTAATCTTCTCTCGGAGGAAATCCACCAATAGCTCCCAGAAAAATCCCCATTTCCTCGGAAGAATGACCTAAAACTTCGGAAGAACGAACTGAAACTTCGGAAGAATCAAATGACAAGTCCGAGGAATCTCCCCGCACCTCCCTGGAAAATGAGAAACAGCCACGGAAGGAATCTTGGATTCCTCGGGGGCTATTTGTGCAGGTATCGTTTGATTTTTGAGGGTTGTGAGGCGGGAAGAGCGTCCATTCAGAGATTATCGTTACTTTTGTAGCATCTAAGCTAGAAGAAAACTATGACGCAGGTATCAGATCTAGAGAATCGTCAAGCATACATCACCCAGCAGAGTGGCTTCATACGCCAGCTACAGGAGGGGATGCACACCACGATCATCGGGCAGGAGCATCTTGTGGAGTCGCTCTTGATCGGCTTGTTGGCAGATGGGCATATCCTCCTCGAGGGTGTGCCGGGACTCGCTAAGACGCTCGCTATCACGACGCTCGCTAAGCTCATTGATGCAGACTATAGCCGCATACAGTTTACCCCAGACCTACTCCCAGCCGACCTCATCGGTACACTGATCTACAGTCAGCGCAGTGAGTCTTTTTCGGTCAAGAAGGGCCCTATCTTCGCTCACTTTGTCCTCGCTGATGAGATCAACCGTGCTCCCGCCAAGGTGCAGAGTGCGCTCCTCGAGGCGATGCAGGAGCGACAGGTGACGCTCGGTGAGGAGACCTATCCGCTGCCATCGCCTTTCCTAGTGATGGCGACGCAAAACCCCATTGAGCAGGAGGGTACCTACCGACTGCCCGAGGCGCAGGTAGACCGCTTCCTCCTCAAGGTGGTGCTGGACTACCCCTCGCATGAGGAGGAGATGAAGATCATTGAGATGAATCTGGCGAGCCAGCTACCCACGGTAAAGCCCGTGACGACTGCCCAGCAGATCTTAGCAGCTCGCGAAGCGGTGCAGCAGGTTTATCTGGATGAGAAGATCCTCCGCTACATCGTAGACTTGGTGATGGCGACACGACAGACGGAGAGTGTCCCAGCGCTACAAGGGATGATCGCTTATGGCGCTTCGCCACGTGCGTCGATCTCGCTAGCAGCTGCTGCACGGGCATACGCCTTCATCGCTCAGAGAGCCTATGTGATCCCTGAGGATGTGCGTGCCGTGTGCCACGACGTGCTGCGTCATCGTCTCGGCATGAGCTACGAGGCCGATGCCGTTGGCATGAGTGCCGACAAGGCGATCGACGAGATCATCAACGTGGTGCCGGTACCCTAATTGGCTGTTGGCTAAAACGGCTAGTACTCCTAGTGCCACTAGAATCTAAGGTCTAATATCTAACTTCTAACCTCTAAAGTCTAACCTCTAAGGTCTAAAGTCTCATGCAAGATCTCTTGCGCAAGGTCAGACGCATCGAAATCAAAGCTCGGGGCCTCAGCCAAAACATCTTGGCTGGGCAGTACCGCTCAGCCTTTAAGGGTCGAGGAATGGCTTTTAGCGAGGTGCGTGAGTACTACATAGGAGATGATGTGCGAGACATTGACTGGAACGTGACGGCACGCTATGCGCAGCCACACGTCAAGGTCTTTGAGGAGGAGCGCGAATTGACGATCATGCTCCTCGTGGACGTCTCCCACAGTCTAGACTTTGGCTCTACGAGTGAGACGAAGCGTGATCTGGTCGCGACGATTGCCGCGACGATCGCCTTTGCCTGCATACACAACAACGACCGTGTCGGGCTGATGCTATACACCGACCGTGTGGAGCGCTACATTCCCGCAGGACAGGGCCGCAAGCATGTGCTACAGCTCATTCGCGAGATCCTGACTTACCGCCCCGAGCGTCACTCTACGCAGATCTCTTCTAGCCTAGAGATGCTCTCGCGAGTGGTCAAGAAGCGTTGCTCAGCCTTCATCGTGAGTGACTTCATCACGGATCAACCGACCGATGCGGAGCGCGCCCTGATCCAGCGCACGGCTCGGAGACACGATCTGCTGGCGATACGCGTCGTGGACAGACGCGACTACGACCTCTCGGCTATGGGCTTGACACTCGTGCGTGACCTAGAGACGGGAGCGAGTCGCTACGTAGACACCTCGTCGGCACGCCTTCGTGAGCAGTACGCGACTAACTATACGACCTTTGCCACCGAGTGGGAGCGACTGATGCGTGAGTCGGGCATCGACCACGCCATCGCCGAGACCGGCGAAGACATCATCCCCGTCCTCTCGCAGCTCTTCCGCAAGCGCATCTAACGAAGCGAGAATAGCCGAAGTCTATCTTCACTCTTGTTCAAGATACGAAGATCTATCATCGGCAAGGTCAGACATCTAGCATGTCATGCACAGTAACATTTGAATATCAACCGAATACGACAAGAGAAGCGAGACGAACATCTCGCATTGTCCGTTGACAAACACCTCTCATATCGGTGAGACGATTACCACTAGCCCAAGTTTCACGACAAAGACTCCCCTAGACTCGTGTTTGTCGTAAAATTTGGGTAAAGGTCAACGTTTTGGAAGGTCAAAGTCAAAGGACGGTTTCACACCGCCCTTTGCTTTAGCGTGAAGAATAGTGTGATCTGTGTGAGCTATGAGAGCTATGAGAGCTATGTGAACTATGAGAGGAGTGAGAACTATGACCTAACTTGTCCATAGCTACAGTCCCTATAGTCTTTTGAAGAATTAAAGGCTCATCATCATTCTCAGACAGAATGCTTGTAGCTGATCGACCTATTATTACAGAAGAGACTCTTTCGCTTGCAGATGAAACGAAAGAAGTCCCTGCAATAAATAGTGACGCTAGAAGAAATAAGAGTTTTCTCATATTGTTACTTGATAGATAGTTAAACATTAAACTTACATATATGCTTGCTGTGCCAATTCTTATTGGCGTTGAAGAAGCCTGCACATTGTTCTTGAAAAGAGCAACCTATACATTCATCGATATATATGTCTTTCCAGGAGGATATTGAACGGTATGCGTATTGCCAGATAGTTTTGGGGAGAATGCATAGCTGAGAGTTAAAGATGAGAGGGTTCATTCCTCTGTCTGCGAGGTGCAATATAGCTTTCTCTAACTCATCCCTGTACTCGTAAGGATCGATCCAAACTTCGTCTTTATTCTCCAAAGCTAAACCCATCATCTCCATTTGCATAAATGCGACTTGAGATACAAACGGGAAGTTGCGATAAATATACTCTGCAAATTGGGGTAAGCGCTTGTACGTTTGCTTATGAATAACGATACGAATACCTATACGAACTCTACACTTTGCTAAGTTGTATAGGCCTTGTACCGTTTTATAGAATGTTTGAGCACCGACTATCTTGTTATGCTTAGATGGTATGTCAGAGAAAATAGGGACATCAACTTGAAGGTCGAAGTGATTGCATGAGGCCAATTTACGTGCGTATGATAAGTCCGCAAATCTAACTCCATTAGATAAAATACTGATAGCAGCTTTTGGAGTATGCTTTTGGATTGAGTGAATCAAATCAAATAATTCATCTCCCAGCATGGTTGGCTCTCCTCCTGTGATGCCGACTTCTTGTGTTGAAGGGTCGAATAAGCTGATGAGTTTTTTGTTAAAAGCTGTCCGATTCTTCTCCCGACATACTGGAGGCTGGGGACACATAATACATCTGTGGTTACACAACTCCGTAGCAAGGATTGCATTGTGTGATGAGTTTCTCTCATAGAGGAACACAACACTCCCATCCTTGTCTATAGAAACGACATCTCCATCCTCAAACTCCTTTAAGCTATCTACCTTTAAGTATGCTCTACTTGTTTCTAACGAATGTGTTGTTATAGTTGCAACATACCCAGCCTTAGCTGTATCAAACTGATCTGAAACTAAGATGTAGTCTTTCCGAAAGAGTCTGCTCCTATTATTCCTTGTGATAACTCCGAGAGCTCCTGTATTCAGATTGTGTATAGTGCCTTTCAGTTCTTTCATATCAATCTTATGCAATCCAAGACCACAGTATTTTGTTGAGCTCAGGGTCGTCGCGCTTAATGAGTTCAAATAGGTACTTGAAAATAGATTTTGTTTTTAAGCACATTTCATTCGTTGGCCTAAAGCCGACCATATCTCCTTGCTCAGATAAGTTCCTTACAGGATCAGCTCCACAGTAAGGTTGAAACACACACTCTGAGCAGGCGGGCAAACATTCAGTACAAGATGACGCTATAATATTTCTTAGGTGCTCTCCGTTGAATAGCTCTTGATATGTACGCTCATGGACGTTGCCAATGCAGAAGTAGTAGTTCTTAAATCGAGCCATCATTCTGCCTTCGTCAGAAACGTATACATTGCCATCATAGTCATATATTACGCCAGATATTCCAACTCCAGCAGGAGACTGTAAGTCAACAAACCCTGTAGCAAATGGGGTTAGAATCCTCTTTAGAAGAAGTGCTGCATAACCCTCAACAAAGAAAATCCCCTGTTTGTTTAATTCCAAGACGTATTCTAGCCCCTCTTTGTAGTTCTCAATAAACTCTTCAACGGGATAGGATACTCTTTCCCGAAAACGCTTAGCAAAACCATAAGGATTGAGAGCCCTAAAGAATATACTGTTAAATCCAAGCCTTATATACTCATCTACTATGTCTTTAAACCGTCCAAGACTGTACTTGGAGGTCGTCATAAGAGCAGATACAGAGTCCCCGTTATCGCCCAAAACATCTCTGATTAGAGAAAGCTTATTTTCAAAGATAGAGTGCGTGTCAGAGGCGTCTTGAAGAGGCCTATTGTAGTTATGTATATCTTTGGGACCGTCTAATGATGTTGATATATCACACTTGTGCTTCTTCAGATAAGAGATCATCTCCTTATCTAAAAGGCAGATGTTCGTACAAATAACGAAGCTCAAATCCCTTTTCTTAAACAGGTTAACTAGTTCGGCCTCTTCAATGATATACTTTACCATTTCAAAATCAGTCGAAGGATCTCCGCCCTGAAACTCAATTTTAATACAAGGAGAAGGAGACTGAAAGATAGTACGAACTACTTTTTTAGCAGTCGCTTTTGTCATGTCAGCGGAGTGATCGTTTAGGTCCTTTCTTGCTACTTGACAATAAATACAGCTGGAGTTACATCTTAGTGTGGGTACGACCATGTGTAGAGATGTGAAGTCTCGTAGTATGCTTTTTTTAGTGCGAAATTTGGTCGCAAGCATTGATATTACAGAGTCTACATGACTGGTAGCTAGTATTTGCTTGGACTCAAGTTCCCAAAATGCATCTTGATCCGCCGAGAGCGTCCCATTAACAAATGAGTTGAAGTCATCAGAAGACAGAAATACAAACTCCCCAACTTCATTTGTTAATAGATACTCACTGTTAAGCCATCGCTCAAAACGAAATGGCAGGATTTGATAGGTGCTTGCCATTTTATTGTTTACTAATAGGCTTAAATGCTTCCTCTACAATGAGGTCCCGAATATGACCAAACTCTTTGGATACATTGTAGCGAACTTGCTGATCTATTAAGTCTGTTTGAAAATCTTCTATTAGGTCTTTCGGGATTACTTTACACTCATCTTTTCGTCTAAAGGTCAAAACAACGTCATCTCCCGAAAGCTCTTGAAAAACAGTATACTGTCCAGAGTACTTATAGATGGTAGCTACAATGGCCTCCTTTGCATATAACTTTAAGCTTAGTCTGAGAGTTGTTTCTTCCATAGATTTAATTGTGTATGAGTCTCAGTGTTAAAGCAAAGAGAAATGGACAAATCTGTCTGGTCTCGCATTCTTAGCGATGTTTGCAACAAACCTTGTTAAGCAAAAAGCAACGTGCCACGATTGCATTCATACTTCAACAATAGGGGAAGTTGCAACTAGCACTTGTAGGCTTGACCCAATATCCACTCTTAACTCCTGATCATACATCGTTTTTTATACGTTCTACTGTAAGGCTTCTGTGAGGAAACCTTTCCTGCCACAAATATAGTGAAAAAACAATAGACGGCACAATTTAGACAAGACTCTCAATTTCGCAAATCGGGTAGGCCGATGAGATGAGTAACTTTTGTAGGGATGCACGATCCGTGCGTCCGTTGTGTCAAAGCAAAACGAGTTTTGGCTATAAGGCGCTGACGCTGTGTTATTTAACTGATTTAGAAGCTGTTCCACTAGACCCTATCCGTGCACTCCTACAGGTTGCTACACGTTAGCACGTTGAGCAAGCTTGTAATGAGATTTGCGACCGCTGTGGGGAAAATCTAGGTTGCTGGCTGGATGTGTATGTATGATCAATGTAATCTGTGGGCAATACTTACGGTGTTTTTGAAGCAAGGAGGATATCTTCCCATAAGTTTCACGGAGGGGGGGAGAGGGGAGTCGCGGGATTTGTCGCTCTTCTCTAGGGGTCGTTGAGACACTTGTTGATTACAGAGCGATGCTGAGTGCACTAGAGTTCTGTCTCAAAGGCCACTCTTATTGCCTTTGCAACGTCTTAGCTCTAGAACAAGGCACAACGGCAATCATTTGTACTAGATGTATCCTGAATGTCAGAGTCCGAGATGCTCTCTGAAAGTTGCTTCACCGTAAAACTTGGATCAGGGCTTAATTACCTCCTATTCGTGAATTATCGGTACTTTTGTGGCGTTGTACGGTCTAGAGGCACATAGTCATCGGGTGCCCGTCTAGATGCTTGAGTCTAACCTATGCGATATCGTCTACTACTATATATACTACTGATCTGTGGCGGCGGAGGTCTATGGAGCTTTGCAGCGGCGCAGGATATTGCGATCACGACGGAGCTGGCTCCCTCGACGATTCAGATCGGCGAGTATGCGCAGATCAAGATGACGATCCGCACGAATGACCTGGACAACACGCTCCTCGTCATTCCTGAGGAGCAACAGATGGGACAGGCGGAGATGATCGCCTTTGATGTGCTAGACACCATACCGCTCCAAGGGACCGAGGTTCAGCTGAACGCGTTGATGACCATCACCTCGTTTGCCGAGGGGATGGCGGAGCTACCCGCTTTTGGCTTGACAGTAGGCGGTAAGAGCTACTTTTCCAAGCCCCTTTACCTCAAGGTGACGATGCCCGAGGTGGACACGACGCAGCCGCTCAAGTACAACCCAATCAAAGCCCCTGTTTCAGTCTCGCTACGCTGGTGGGAGTACATCCTCCTCGTCCTCATGAACCCAATTACGTGGGTGGTGCTGGGCATCGTCGCAGTAGTGCTCTTCATCTTGTGGTACCGACACTACAAGCGCACACGACCCGAGCCGGAGGTGGTCGTGGTACCGTTGACCGCTTTGGAGACTTTCGACCAAACGCTCGCCACGCTACGTGCGTTGCCCTTTGATCATCAAGAGGAGCAGATAGCTTACTACGATGGCTTGATCACCGCCTTGCGAAGCTATCTGACCGAAGGCTTAGGCTTGGAGATAGACGAATTGACCGCTCTTGAACTAGCTCAGCTACTCCAAAAGGCTCCCTACGATGTGGCTCCGAATACGCTAGCACAGTGGATACTCCACTCGGAGTGGGTGCGCTTTGCCGACGCCTGGGCGGAGCCTGCTTGGCAAAACGAAGACGCGACCACCATCTACGAGGTAGTACATCAACTAGCTAGCAGAAAGGAGGGTAAGTCGCTATGATATGGGTTCATCCTGAGTGGCTCTGGGCGCTCCTGCTCCTACCGTTGCTGGTGCTGCTCTACATTCGCTACAACAAGCGTCACCAAGCAAAGCTTTCGCTCTCTGCGTACCGCCTTTTGCCTAAAGGAAGTGGCTGGCGAAGCTATCTGCGGGCTTTGCCTTTTGCCCTAGAGCTCCTAGCGCTGGCGGCAATGATTGTGGCACTGGCTCGCCCTCAGGACTCCAGACACTGGGAGGAGCGATCGATACAAGGCATCGACCTCGTCCTCGCCATGGACCTCAGTGGCAGTATGCAGGCGCTAGACTTAAAGCCGAACCGCTTTGAGGCGGCGCGTGATGTGGCGAGCGAAATGATCGCTGCTCGTCCGAATGATAACATAGGTCTGGTTGTCTTCGCCGGGGAGAGCTTTACGCTCTGCCCGCTGACGGTGGACCACGATGTGATCCTGCAGATGCTCGAGGCCACGGGGATAGGACAGCTGGAGGACGGGACCGCCATCGGACTAGGGCTAGCGACCGCTATCAATACGCTCCGCGGTAGCGACAATAAGAGCAAAGTGATCATCCTCCTGACCGATGGGTCAAACAATGCGGGCGACATAACTCCCTCGATGGCCGCTGAGCTAGCACAGCAGTACGGCATACGTATCTACACCGTGGCGGCTGGAACCAATGGCGTCGCCAAGTTCCCCGTGCAGACCGCTTCTGGCATCGAATATGTAGAGGCTGATGTACAGATTGACGAAGGTACGCTACGACACATTGCCCAGCAGACGGGCGGGAAGTACTATCGTGCGACCGACGAGACGAAGCTACACGAGATCTATAAGGAGATCGACTCTCTCGAGAAGTCTCGTCTGACCTCTCGCTCGGTGAGTGCTTACGAAGAGCGCTATATGCTCTTTGCCTTGCTCGCTATCGTGCTCCTTGGCGCCGCCTTCTTATTACGAACCACCTTGCTGCGAGCTAACCCATGATACAGTTTGCCTATCCCCTCCTGCTGTGGCTCCTGCTACTCGTACCACTCCTGCTACTTGTCATGATCGCAGGTCAGAGACGGCGACGCCAGCAGCAGCTACGCTTCGCCACGCCTCAGATGCTCCGGCAGATCATGCCCGACCGCTCAGCCAAGCGTGACTGGTGGCGCGCCTCGCTCAAGCTCCTCTCCATCGCTCTGCTCATCGTGGCGCTGGCTCGTCCGCAACTCTACACCCATGCGCCCGTCTCGTCACAGCAGACGATCGGTGTAGACCTAGCCTTCTGCATCGATGTCTCCAACTCGATGGCAGCACGTGACGTCAAGCCCGACCGTATCGGCTTTGCCAAGCAGATTGTGACCCATACGATGCAGCAGTTGGCGGGCTCGCGGATCGCCATGGTCGTCTTCGCCGGAGGCGCTTACATACGTCTGCCACTCACGCCCGACTTGCCGACGGCCCAGACCTTTCTCGCAGACATACAGCCGGGCATGGTCTCCAACCAAGGCACCAATCTAGGGCAAGCTCTCGAGCGCTCCGCCCAAGCGCTCTCGGCTCCCTCACGAGCTGGCAAAGCGGTCATCCTCCTGACCGATGGCGAGGACCATGAAGGCGGACTAGAGGAAGGCATCGAGCGACTCAAGGAGCAGGGAATCAAAGCTTACGTCGTAACCATCGGACTCCCCGAGGGAGCCACCATACCCATTGGCGAAACGCTCCTCACCGACTCGCTCGGCGTGCCCGTACTCTCGAAGCCTAATCCTGAGATTACGGCTGACATTGCCGATGCTACGGGCGGGCAGAGCTTCGTCGGTAGCAGTCCCCGAGCCATTAGCAATCAGTTGGTCAACCAGCTCCGCACTTTGCCCCAAGCCAATCTGAGTGGCGAAGGAGATCAGATCGAGGAGCTCTATGCGCTACCCACGCTAGCGGCGCTTATTTTGCTTCTGCTCGCCAACGGGATCATGCGTCGCAAGAGTCGCCTCTTCAGTCGTATTCAAATCTTTGGTCATCATGATGCGTAAGTCTTTATACATTGTCTTACTCTTGCTCTCTAGCCTGACACTCGTCGGGCAGACCGTACGACTAGACGCACGGCGGGGTAACAAGAGCTACAATCGGGGCAACTACTCGTCAGCTCGTAAGGCTTACCTCTCGTCCGTGGCTCGTGACTCGGTCTACGCTCCCGCCCGACTTGGCCTAGGCGATGCTCTCTACATGTCCGGCGACACGCTTGCTGCCGTGCAGATGTGGCAGCGCATAGTGAGCGACAGCAAGGCTGATCCACGCTTACAAGCCTTAGCGTGGCACAACCTGGGCAACCGCTGTATGGATACCCAACAGTATGACAAAGCGATCGAAGCCTACAAAGAGTCCCTCCGCAGAAACCCTACTGACGATGAGACGCGCTATAACTTAGCCCTAGCGATCAAGCTCAACAAGCAGCCCCCACAGCAGGGTGGCGGTGGAGGCGGTGGCGGAGGCTCACAGTCCGATCCATCGCAGACGCCTCCCGAGCAGCAACCCGAGCAGCAGCCGCAAGGCAAGAAGCCCGACCTCGACAAGTCGCAGGCTGATCGTATCCTCGATGCGCTCCGCCAGCAAGAGCAGCACACACGCCAGCGCATCAACCAGCGCCAGCCACAGCAAAAGAATCAGAACAAGAAGAACTGGTAATGCTACGCCTACGCACTTCGATACAACGCACCCTCCTGACGCTCACATGGCTCTGTGCCGTCGCCTTCGCGGGCTTAGCACAGCTCACAGTGATCGTCCCCCCGCAGGTCGCCGAGGGAGAGACCTTTCGGTTAGTTTATCGTGCTGCCGGAGCGCACGAGCTGGGCGCTTTTACCGCTCCGCAGATTGCCTCCGAGCTGAAGGTTCTCTACGGTCCGCAGCTCAACGTGCTACATGAGATGCGTGGAGGCGCCTCCAAAGAGTACACCACCATCACCTATACCCTGCAAGCGACCAAGGCGGGTACCTACGCCATCAGTGCGGCTCAGCTACGAGTCGGCCAGCGGAGTCTCATGGCACTACCCAAGCGCGTACAAGTGGCGAAAGCTCAGGGGCTGTCACAGCAGTCGCTCGCCTCGGGAGAGTCGCTACGGATAGCAGACCGAGACATGTATATGCGTGCCGTCGTCTCCTCGCAGTCGGTCTACACACAGCAGCCCGTCCTCGTATCGCTCTACCTCTACTCCCGCTATGGCAACCTCGCAGGCGTAGACCGCAAGCCCCCCGAGGTGACCGACTTCGTCACCAAGGAGAT
>CAMPUN010000013.1 GCA_946997275.1 uncultured Porphyromonas sp. | reverse complement strand
ACTTCTAAGTATGAGACTTGTATCATTAGCCACCACACACAGGATCTGACTAATGGTCAAGTCTCATTCGTTTATACACCCAGACACACAGACTATGCTTCGACACTATTTCATTCCCCTCATAAGCTCAGCTCTCCTACTCATCACGGGGAGCTACCTATCCGCACAGACTCACGACAATGCGCTACGCTTTAGCACCGAGACGCTTGACGGGACGGCTCGCTACCAAGCTATGGGTGGGGCCTTCGGCGCTGTAGGCGCTGACTACGGTAGCTTGCGACAAAACCCCGCTGGTCTAGGGCTCTTCCGCAGTAACGAGATACAAGGTACCATCTCCTTCGGGCAGGACCTGGACCAAGCCACTTGGTATAAGGAGCATTACAAGAAAGGGCGCACCGCCTTCGGGGGCAATATGTCTGTCGTGCTGGCCACACCGCTCAGAGGGTCTGGCCTATCCTTCAACTTCGCCCTAGGCTTCTACCAGCGTCAGAGCTTCGCCCGCTCCTTTGACATCAGCAATCACCAGATCACGGACTTCTCGCTGGCAGACTACGCAGCCTTCATCACCCCTACCAACGTCTCCTCGGATGATCTCCTCAGCAAGAATGCTTATGGCAAAGTCCCTGCACCTTGGCTCGCCATACTAGGACATGGATCTGGCTGGACAGTACAACGCCCAGAGGGCTTCTATGAGAGTGCCTTCAACTACAGCGACAAGGGAGGTATCTTAGGACCGAGCAATTCGCAGCTACGGGTCAACGAGCGTGGCGGCATCCAGGACTTTGACTTCACCTTCGGGCTTAACTACAACGACCGCCTCTACTTCGGTCTAGGCGTCAAGCTCAGTGCACTAGACTATCGGATGAACTCCTACTACGGTGAGGACTTCATAGACAATGATTACCTAGAGCTGGCCAACGAGCTCCGCACTTCAGGCTCTGGCGCATCAGTCAGCTTCGGCTTGATCGCTCGTGTGTCAGATCATCTGCGCCTAGGCGCTGCCATCCAGACTCCCACATGGTTCACCCTACAGGATAACTACGTAGCAGGAGCCGAGTCTCGACACCTACGAGTAGACAAGGAGGGCAAGCCTCTACCTGAGAAAGAGTGGACTAAAAGTGATCAGACCCCTAGCGATGCTGCTTGGCAATACCAGTTACAGACCCCGACAAAGATCGTCCTCAGTGGAGCCTTCGTCGGACGGCTAGGTATGCTAAGCCTAGACTATGAGCTAGCCAACTACTCGAGCATCCAGCTCAAAGACACCTACGGTCCCTTTGTCGATGACAACAAACTGATGAAGGAGTACTTCACCCCGATGCAGAGTACCCTACGCCTCGGTGGCGAGGTGAGAGTGTCTCCTCAGTTCAGTCTCCGTGCGGGTGGTTACTGGAGACAAGCGCCTATGAAGGCGAGCTTTGACTCCAACCCCAACCAGAGTGCCACGATTCCTGTCAACGAAGCTGGTACCGTGCCGCACTACGAGATCGTCGGCATGGGCTACGGCGTCACGGGCGGACTAGGCTGGCGCTTCTCTCCCTCCTCTTATGTAGATCTAGCAGTCGTCTATCAGGGACAAAAGTCTCACATGTACCCCTTCCCGACACGCTACTATGGGGATAATGGCGAGCAGCTCACGACCCCTCAGGCTATCCAGCTACAGAAGCAGCGCGTCTACGGGGTAGCCACCTTCGGCTTTAAGTTCTAAGTCACTTCATCGCTTTACACTTATGTCACTATCTTCCAAAGCTTGGGATCGCTTCCTCAATACGCTTTTACGCTCGGACATGGCTCGCGTCAACCGTGTCGAGTGGCTCACCGATGTGCTCTACCCTTTTCTCTCTATCACTGAGCTAGAGCAGCTGGCCACGGAGCCTCCGCACCGCTTCCTCTCGGTCAAAGTCCTCAACCACATAGCCAACCAAGAGATACGTCGCCACACCGAACTCCTAGCCATGGGCTCGGCAGGTAGCAGTCTCACCGGCTGCATGGGCACTTGGGTCGGCATACCGACGGAGCTAGCGCAGTACAGCGTCAACATCCTTCTCTTAATACAAAAGCTCGCTTACCTCTACGGCTGGGACGACTTCTTCACCTACGGAGCCGTGACGACAGAGACGCGAGCACGCTTTACCTTCCTCATGGGTAGCATGCTCGGCATACGTGAGGCCGATGAGCTCCTGCGCAGTGCTTGCACACTATACCAGGGGCAAGTCTCCATCACACCGATGCGCTATCTAGGCAAAGAGTCCCCCATCGACAAGGTCATCGCCGAGATTTCAAAGCGTCTCATCGTCCTATCCGCCAAGGGTGGCATCACCGCTTGGATCGGTCGCAAGGCTCCGCTCATCGGAGTCACCCTCGGAGCCACCTCCTCATACCTCCTCGTCAAGCCCTCGCTCGTACGTCTCAAGGTGCTCCTACGCGACCTCATGCAGGAGTAATCTTCGACTGATCGGTTCTTTCGTGCATCTCAATAAATCCGTACCTTTGCCCCACATCAATTCACTTTTTAGACGAATAGCAACTATATGGCCAATTGGTTTGAATGCAAAGTGACCTACGAAAAGATGGTCGACAACGGAACGCCCAAGCGTACCTCCGAGGGGTACCTCGTACAGGGCGACACCTATACGGAGATTGAGGAGAGACTTACCAAGGAGCTCACCCCCTTTACCTCTCTAGGCGAACTCATCATCAATACGATCAAGCGGATCAAGCTCGCTGAGCTCTTCCTCTCTGATCACCCCGAGGACGATCGCTTCTATCGCTGCAAGGTCAACTTCATCTCGCTTGACGAAACAAGAGGTGTCGAGAAGCGCACCGCAGCAGCTATGATCGTGCAGAGCGACAGCCTGCCCAACGCTCTCAAGCGCCTCGAGAAGGAGATGTCCACGACTCTCTCACCCTACGAGATAGCCGCCATCACCGAGACCATCATCATGGACGCTTGGCCGATAGACTTCTCAAAGCCCAACGAATAATCTACCCCCATGGAGAGACTGTTACCCAGACAGACAGGTAGCAGTCTCTCTTTTGTATTGTACACATCCTCTTTTTTCCCCACACATCATGATCGCAGAGCGTCTAGCAGAGATACGGAGTCAGATACCAGCGCAGGTGCAGCTGGTGGCAGTCTCCAAGTTTCACCCCGTAGAGTCCGTACGTGAGGCTTACGAAGCTGGTCAGCGACTCTTTGGCGAAAACCGTGCTCAGGAACTTGCCGAAAAAGCTCCCCAGCTCCCCGAAGACATTCAGTGGCACTTCATCGGCACCCTCCAGCGTAACAAGGTCAAGTATATCGTCCCCTACGTATCCCTCATCGAGAGCGTTGACTCCGAGTCACTCCTCCAGGAGATCGTCAAGCAGGCGAACCGCTTCGACCGCCAGCTACGCATCCTCCTGCAGTACAAGATAGCTCAGGAAGAGAGCAAGAGCGGGCTAGACCACGCTGAGCTCCTAGCACTCGTGGACCACTATCTAGCGACACCCGAGTGGCGGGAGCGCATCACCATTTGTGGCCTCATGGGTATGGCGACACTGACGGCGGACAAAGAGCAGATACGCCACGAGTTTGACATGCTCCGTGCCCTACAGACCGAGCTACGAGAGCGCTACCCCGACATCTCGTGGGACGAGCTCTCCATGGGCATGAGCAGTGACTGGCCCCTAGCCGTAGAGGCAGGCTCCACGATCGTACGCATCGGCACCGCCATCTTTGGCGAGCGACAATACTAGTAGCAACCCAGCCCTCCCCCATCATCCTCTGACGAAAGTCAGACACCCCCCACGCAGAGGAGACTTAATCGCTAATTAATCAGCGGTTAAGTCTCCTCTTTTTGTCATCTCCTCCCCTCCGCAATCATTTTCTCCCCCGTGAAAATGGATTTTCATCCCTATGAAACTAGAGTTTCATCCAAGTGGTACTGATAGTTAGCTCAAAAGGCATTGAAAAAGGGGCGGACCCCGTGAGGTTCGCCCCTAACTATAGGTGGATTGGTCAGCTAGTTGGCTGAGGTCTTGTAGTGAATGTTGTCAATGAGACGAACCTCGCCGCAGTAGCAGACGATGCAGCCGACGGGGTCGCTGCTATCGCTCCACGACTCGAGGGGACGAAGCGTCTTGCCGTCGACGATCTGATAGTACTCAGGACGCAGGAGCGGGTGCTCTGCGAGACGTGAGACGACGAAGTCAACGACTTCTCGTGGCGAGTGCTCAGGGATGAGCGCTTGGCTGGCTACCAGCGTGTCGTGGATGCGTGGCGCTACGTCACGCTGCTCGCTGGTGAGGAGGAGGTTGCGACTGCTCAGCGCTAGTCCGTCAGCCTCACGGATGATGGGACAGCTGTGTATCTCTACGGGCAGAGCGAGCTGGCGAACCATCTCTCGTACGATAGCTATCTGCTGGAAGTCTTTTTCGCCAAAGAAAGCGCCATCGGGCTGCACAAGCATAAAGAGTTTGCTCACGATCTGTGCTACACCATTGAAGTGTCCTGGACGATGCGCTCCCTCCATCGTCTCTCCGAGGAAGCCGAAGTCAAACTGACGGGTGTCCGCCTCGGGATACATCTCCTCGACGGTGGGCAGGAAGGCGATGTCTACCTGACCGCCACGCAGGCGTGCTAGGTCCTCCTCTGGCTTGCGGGGATAGGTGCGCAGGTCTTCGGGATTGTTGAACTGCGTGGGATTGACAAATACCGACACGACGACGATGTCGTACTGCTTTCTAGCAGCAGCCACTAGACTCAGGTGTCCCGCATGCAGGGCACCCATCGTAGGCACTAGGCCGACACGGGCTGAGGGGTTCTCTTGGCGTAGCTTAGAGAGTTCTTGCTGTAGTGCAGCAACCGTTGTGATGACTTTCATTTGTGTGTGATATGCTGAAAAGGGTGTGTATGATTTGATTTCGATTTATAGCTCCCGTCGGTAGAGCAGGCAGGCGTCGCCATAGCTGAGGAAGCGGTAGTGCGCATCAGCAAGGGCGTGCTCATAGAGCGTGCGCCAGTGGGGTCCTATGAGTGCCGAGACGAGTAGCAGGAGCGTGCTCTTCGGCTGGTGAAAATTGGTCACCAAGATGTCTACCATCTGATACTGATAGCCAGGGGCAATGAGTAGCGCTGTGGAGAAGGTAAGGCGATCAAGCCCCCTGTGGCGAACATAGCGGAGCAATATCTCTAGAGCCTCACGACGTGACGGCAAGCTTGCTCCACAGCTCTGACGCATTCGGTAGCTATACCACTGATCTAGGTGAAAGGGCTCTGACACGTCCCTGCCCTCTTGCTCTGCTTGTTGCAACGCAACGGCAAACCAGTAGAGGCTCTCCAAGGTGCGTACAGAAGTTGTCCCAATGGGTACAAAGGGGCTGTCGATATGCTCTAGGAGCGTCTCCAGCGTTGCTGTCGGCACACTGCAATACTCGCTGTGCATCTGATGATCAGCGACCTGACGACCCTTGACGGGTAGGAAGGTGCCTGCACCGACATGGAGCGTTAGCTCGGTGATGCGGTGCCCCTCGGCTAGGAGCTGGTCATCTAGCTCTGGCGTGAAGTGTAGTCCCGCTGTCGGCGCCGCCACGGAGCCCTCAATGCGAGCGTAGACGGTCTGATAGTCGGTGAGGTCGCTGCTCTCGGTCTCTCGATTGAGATAGGGAGGGATGGGTAGCTGACCGCACAGCTCTAGTATCTCGCCAAAGCTCTTGGTCTCATCGCTCCAGCTGAAGGTAACTACGTCTGGTGTGTCCGCCTCCCTATTCGCTTGTAGCGTGATAGTTTGTCCATCAGCTAATGGGAGTGTACAGGAGATAGTTTGCTCGGGGCGCCACTTCTTCGAGTTGCCCACGAGGCAGTGCCAGGAGCATGAGCCAAGCGAAGATAAGCTTTCCTCGTAGCTGACAGGTTTGTGGGGATCTAAGCAAAGTATCTCGATGCGGGCACCCGTGGCTTTGACAAAGAAGATGCGCGCCTTGATAACCCGCGTATTGTTGCGAATGAGGAGCGCATGGGGCGGGAGTAGCTTTGGTAGCTCGGCAAAGGTATGATCCTCCAGCCTCCCCGTAGCATCGCTCAGGAGGAGCCGGCACTGGTCACGCTCCGCCAGCGGATGCGCTGCGATACGCTCGTCAGGGAGCGGGTAGTCGTAGTCGTTGATGTCTATATCGACCCAGTGCTGCGTATGAGGCTTGTCACACATACTCTTGGTCCTTTGATTAGCTCTGCAGTACTACTCAAGCGTCACGTAGCAAGACTCCTGTAGCTTAGGCTCCACGACGACACGCTGCATCACGCCGTCACGCAGATAGTCGATGGTGACACCTGTGCGAGGTGCTATCGTGATCCAGGGATTGAAGGCAAAGAGGTAGCTAAAGCCTCCGAAGTACTTATCCTTGTCCAGGAGCTTAGCAACTCGAGCGTAGTCTTCCGAGTCCCAATAGCGACAATTGGTTGGTCCATCTTTGATCGCAAAGGGAAGGTCCTGCTTACGACAGGACATGCTCTTCTTGACAAAAGCTAGATAACCTCTAGAGAGCTCGTCGGCAGTGCCTAGAGGGCGGCCATTGATGGCGACAATATTATCCCCAGCACGCAGCCCCGCCTCGGCAGCTGGTGAGTGCAGTAGTAGCGAGTGGATGGTCGAAATGTTGCTTGCCTTATAGTTGATCCCCAGCGACAGGTATCTATGGGTGGCGAAGCGAACAACGAGCGAATTGAAGTAACGTGTGAAGGGGAACTGCAAAAGCATCACTGGCACCGTCAGAGCGGTGTAGTCGGTCAGCGTATAGTCGTCAGAGAGTAGCTCCTCGGCTTCGCTCGTCCATAGCATCTTGCGTTCGTTGACACCACTATATATGGTGATGCCAAACTTCAGATAGAAGCGAGCCAGCGTCTTGTCGCTCCCCATCGGTAGGATTGGCAATTCAACGAGCTTATGCGCCTTGGGGTCGATGCGTAGCGACGTTTGCACGGCAGAGCGACGAGCTTCGGTAGCGTCGTAGGCGCTGTTTTCGGAGATACTATAATAGGTGTCGATGAGGAGGTCGGGATTCTTCGGATCGTAGGTAAGTCCCTTGGCTTGCAGTGCCTCGGCAATCTGCTGCTCAATGAGGACGTCCCGATTGGTGTGCTGCTTGTTGGTTCGCACGAAGCCAAAGGTCTCATAGTTGATCAAGTCGGTCTTACCCTCTGTGCCCGAGCTGATGGGGTAAGAGATCAATATATCGGACTCGTCCTCTAGGCTGTACATGCCAAAGGCACGAGCGATGTCCCGCTCCGTGAGCGCATCGGCAGGCTGAGCCGTCGGCTTGAGATGACGCTCCACACGGTGGTAGGCAAAGTTGGAAACCAACAGATCAACGGAAGCTCCCCCTGCGCCCTGCAATAGGCGGATCATCTCCTCCTCTGGCATCGTGTGGGTCTCTTGTCCATTGATCGCCTCGATGATATCGCCCCCTCGTAGTCCAGCCTGCGCCGCTGGACTATTGGGATAGACGGTTAGGATGACGGGGCGGTTGGCTCCCCAGTTGTCGTTGTAGCTCATCTGGTACTCTAGCCCGACGTCAGCTTTCTGAGCTTGCATGGTTAGGGCAAAGGAGCAGAGTGCTAGGATAACTAGCATGGTGGTGTGGTATAGTCGCTTCATTGTAGTCTGTTCTTTGAGTGTGATGGTGAAAAGGTTTACTTCAGCTCCAAGTAGTAGAGCCGATTGATAATCTCGCAATAGGTCTGCCGTACGATCTCTTGCCGAGAGCCGGCGAGTTGCAGGTGCTCCGAGTGAACGCCCCGAGGCGTCGCTATAGCGATGCAGACAGTCCCGACGGGTGTCTCTGCCGTACCGCCAGCTGGTCCAGCCACGCCTGTGGTCGCTATGCCGATGGTGCTACGACAAGCCTGACGCGCGCCACTAGCCATCGCCTCAGCAACCTCTCGGCTCACGACGCCATACTGCTCGATGGTGGCAGCTGGCACACAGGCTAGTCGCTCTTTGAGCTCTATCTGATAAGTCACAAGGGCTCCCTGGAACCAGTGCGAACTGCCCGCATGCGACGTCAGCTGGCTCGCTATATAGCCACCCGTACAGCTCTCGCAGGTCGAGACGCTCTCGTGCTGCTCTAGCCAGTGTGCTATGAGACGCTGTAGCTGCTCTTCTGTCGTCTGAGGGGTGGGCATAAAGCGTAGGTTAGATTGTTGTCTTGGCAAAGGGAACGGCATCTATCGATCCGTAGGCTCCTCGCTCATAGGCAAAGGTTCCCGCCATGGCAACCATAGCGGCATTGTCTGTTGTAAAGGCAAAGGGAGGTATGTAGACCTGCCAGCCGTATCGCTCAGCATAAGTGTGGTAAGCATCACGCAGACCCGTATTGGCCGAGACGCCACCAGCCACAGCGATGTGCTTGATGCCGGTCTCCTTGCTGGCGCGCAGTAGCTTGCTCATGAGGATGTCGATGACCGTCTTTTGGAGTGAGGCACAGAGATCCGCTTTGTTTTTCGCAACAAAGTCAGCATCCTTGGCAAGCTCATCCCGTAGCGTATAGAGGAAAGAGGTCTTCAGCCCGCTAAAGCTGTAGTCCAGCCCTGGCACCTGAGGCTTGCTAAAGTGAAAGCGCTCAGCATCGCCCTCATTGGCGAGCTTATTGACGATCGGGCCCCCAGGATAGCCGAGTCCCATCACCTTGGCGCACTTGTCAAAGGCTTCGCCAGCCGCATCGTCAATCGTCTGCCCCAGTATACGCATATCATCAGGCGCATTGACCTGTACGATCTGTGAGTTACCGCCCGAGACGAGTAGACAGAGATAGGGAAATGGGGGTGGCGTGTGTGGCTCCTCAGGCTTAGCGATGAAGTGTGCGAGGACGTGAGCCTGCAAGTGATTGACCTCGACGAGTGGGATGTGGAGTGCTAAGCTCAGCCCCTTGGCAAAGTTGGTCCCGACGATAAGCGAACCGAGAAGCCCAGGACCACGTGTGTAGGCGATCGCATCAAGGTCGGCCAGCGTGACGCCAGCACGCGCTACCGCCTGCTGTACGACAGGGACGATGTTCTGCAGATGGGCTCGTGACGCCAACTCAGGCACCACGCCTCCATACTTGCTGTGTACCTCTTGACTTGCGATCACATTGCTGCAGAGGAGCCCGCCCCGTAGCACAGCTGCCGAGGTATCGTCGCACGAGCTCTCGATACCTAAGATGAGAGAAGATGAAGATGTCATGATGCTGTGTCGTGAGATTAGTTAGCGAGCCTTGTCCTCAGCGCAGACCTTGTCGACATACTTGAAGAACTTAGATCCGCCCTGCTCAAGGAAGTAGTCTCGCCCCTCCAGCATCTCAACCAGCTGCATGAGCGCTCTATCCTCGGCCATGCGCATCAGCTCCCGCTCCGATTCGGTCTGGTCATCAATGCCCAATAGGTGCAGGATGCCATGTATCATCACACGGTACAACTCCTGCTTGAACGGCACGCCCAGCTCCTGCGCATTCGTCGCAACGGTGTCGATGCTGATGAGTATATCTCCATAGATGGCATCATCGCCCTCCTGCTCACTCTCTCTGGGGAAGGTTATGACATCTGTATAGTAATCATGCTGGAGAAATGCTCTATTTGCCTTCAGAATACCCTCATCGTCAGTGTACTGGAAGTTGATCTCCCCCACCGTCCGATTCATCTCGTCGCATACACGACGCATCCAACGGTTGGCGATCTGTCGCCTCACGGGTGGCATCAGCACTTCGTTGTCCGAATAGTAGTTAAATTGCATATCTCGTCTCTTAAATCTATCTGCGTGCAGGCTTGGCTTGCAATCTTGTGAGGCTGTCGACTGTAACAGCCTCATATGGTATTGCAAAGGTAATGTTTTCTGTAGACTTATGGCTAGTTCCTATTTGGGGCGGCTCAGGGAGAGCGAATAGAGCCAACGGCTTTTGCCAGAGAATTCCGATTTCCTTGGAGGGATTTGCCCAAAAGCTCGCTGGAAAACGGCTATTTCCTCGGAAGAGTGAAATGAAACTTCGGAAGAACGAAATGAAACTTCGGAGGAATGAAATGAAAGTTCGGAAGAATTTGCCGTTTGCTCTGTAGAGATTTTCAATTTCCTCAGGAGCAAATCAGTATGCAGCCGACAAGGTCAAGGAAAACTCACAACTATAGACGAGTAAGCTCTAGAAAATCGTGAAGTGGAGCGCCCGAAGCATTGACCCTCGTGGCTCTCTCGGTACGCCAAGCAGGGGACTGAAATAATTGATGAAAGGCACCTGCCCCAGACGAGGAGCAGATGCCTTTCTTGTTAGCTGTTGTACTATGTTTGGAGTAGTCTGTTCGCGTACTCTTAGAGTAGGCGGATCGAGGTGATCGTGTTTGAGGCGATCTCTGCCTGGGTACCCTGTACGTTGCCACTACCCTTGAGTGCGACTGTACCAAATGTGTTCTTGATCATACCAGTCTTGCGGTCGAGGACGATGTTGTCTATGCCATTACCCTCAATGACCAAGCCCTCAAAAGAAGCGGTCGTCTTACCATTAGCACGGAGTGTATAGTCTGTATCAGATACAGCTACCAATGTGACGACACCTTCGTACTTTGTACTAGCATCTTCGCCAGTGAAAAGTGGATTATTGACCGTAAAGGACTCCCCCTGCGCTATAGGCTCTGCAGGGAAGAATGCAGGAACCATAGCCATCGAGAGGGCAGCTTTCTTGACTATGTCATCTACATTTACATTCCCGCCCTCAGGCTCTCCTAGGGGCTTAAGCTTAGCGTCCACCCACTGAGTAATCTTCTGATTGAGTACCTTACGTATCTGATTATCTCCTTCGTCTTTAGCCTCTGAGTCAGTATCTACATTTATTTCTTGCCCCATAGAGCTGGAAGAGGAGATCTGGATACGATCGATATTGAGCTCCATCAGGTAGTTGCCATCCTTGACGTCAAGGACCTTATAGGTATAGGTGACAGTTTGGGCTTGCTTGAGCTCCATCTGCTGACCCATCATAGAGATAGTCATAGGATTGTTGGCTGTCACCTGATAGGTGAAGGTCTGTCCCTTCTTGAGGTTCAGACGCAGATCATACTTCTCCTGTGCGAAGACGGAGGTCA
>CAMPUN010000012.1 GCA_946997275.1 uncultured Porphyromonas sp. | reverse complement strand
ATTAAAGCGCAAATTCCTGACGATTTTCTGACCGACTCGGGACTTTGTACGGGATTTGAGCAAGCATTGCGCCGTTTGTTGGGGGTAGAGCGTACGATCCATCTGACCTCTTCGCCACATGTCGCACTTACCGCCGCACTGCGCATGCTGCAAATGCGGGAAGGCGAGTCTCTTTTCGTGCCAGCTTATTGGCGGAAGGAGTATGTCGACTGTTTGCTCGCGATGCGGCTGCGTCCGATCTTTGTAGAGGTCACCTCCTTCAACATGGCGATCGACCCGCTTCTCCTCGGCAAGCAGCTTGAGCGCATGACCCATGCGGGCACTCCCCTACCCCGCGCCATCATCGTGGCGCACGCTCACGGCATCCCCGCCAATATGGAGCTCCTCTGCGAAGTGGCGCAGCGGTACAATATGACCATCATCGAGGACTGCTCGCAGGCGCTCGGGAGTTCTATCGATGAGCGAGCATGTGGTACCTGGGGGCAGCTCTCTTTCTTCTCCTTCTGCACGGGCGAGATCATACAGGCTGGCATGGCCGGCGCGCTTAGTTGGTCCGAAAACCGTAGTCTCTCCATCGACGCACCTTATCATAGCTGGAGTGCTCAGGAGAAGCTCTCCATCGAAGCCTGGCTACGCCCCTATCCGCTAGCCCCTCTGCAGGCAGCAGTCCTACTACCTCAGATCGCGCATCTAGAGGAGGCCATAGATAAAAAGCGCCTCATGGCTAAGCTCTACCGCAAGTACCTCACGCAAGCCTTCGGACTCCGCTATCTAGGCTGGCCAGAAGACGCACCGCACCGCTATCGTCCTAATTATAGTAGTCAGCCGATACATATCGAGCCCACGATGCTCCACTTCTCTCGTCACGAGCTCGGGCGAGCTCTGCAGGAGAAGCAGTTCGTCCCGCTTCTACCGCCACTCGAGAGTCTCAGTGAGCTGCCCGCACTCCACACCTACAGTAGTGTAGTCAGCGGCGTAGCGCAGAGCATGGCGCCCGATATGCTCTACCTGCCCAACGATAGTACGCTGACAGGCGCCCGCACCTTAGAGGTTGTCGAGGTCATCCGTCAGCTCGTTTACAAGTACAATAGCTAATCATCTTACGATGTCCACTCCTTTAGAAAAAGAAATAAGCAGTCGTCGCACATTTGCCGTCATAGCGCACCCAGATGCGGGTAAAACAACCCTCACCGAGAAGCTCCTCCTCTACGGAGGCGCCATCCACGTAGCTGGAGCCGTCAAGAGTAACAAGATCAAGAAGAGCGCCACCAGTGACTTCATGGAGATAGAGCGTCAGCGTGGTATCTCCGTGGCAACCAGCGTCATGGGCTTCAACTATAAGGACTACAAAGTCAACATCCTCGACACTCCTGGTCACCAAGACTTCGCCGAAGATACCTACCGCACGCTCACCGCTGTGGATAGCGTCATCATCGTCATCGACCACGCCAAAGGTGTCGAGCAGCAGACGCGTCGCCTCATGGAGGTGTGCCGTATGCGCCACACGCCCGTCATCGTCTTCATCAACAAGCTAGACCGTGAGGGACTAGACCCCTTCGACCTCCTCGATGAAGTCGAGCAAGAGCTCGGCGTCGTGACCACGCCGATGGTTTGGCCCATAGGCATGGGCGACCGCTTCAAGGGCGTGTACAACATCTTCGACCACGAGCTCAACCTCTTTACGCCCAATAAGCAGCATGTCGTCGAGGACATCCACCACATCGAGAGCCTCGACTCGCCCGACCTCGTCCAGCATATCGGAGCTGCCGCTGCCGAGCGACTCGCCGAGGAGGTCGAGATGGTCGAGGGCGTCTACCCTACGTTCGACCACGACGCTTACCTCGCCGGCGAGCAAGCACCCGTCTTCTTCGGCTCAGCGCTCAATACCTTTGGCGTGCGCGAGCTGCTAGACACCTTCGTACGTATCGCACCCTCGCCCCAGCCCGTACAGGCCGAGGAGCGTCAGGTGAGCCCTTACGAAGAGAGCTTCACCGGCTTCGTCTTCAAGATTCACGCCAATATGGATCCCAACCACCGCAGCTGTATCGCCTTCGTCAAGGTCTGCTCAGGGCGCTTCGAGCGCAACGCTTATTACCGTCACACACGCCTCGACAAGCAGGTCCGCTTCTCCTCCCCCACCGCCTTTATGGCCAATAAGAAAGAGGTCATCGACGACGCCTATGCGGGCGACATCGTAGGACTCCCCGACACGGGTCTATTTCGCATCGGCGACACCCTCACTTCAGGCGAAATGCTCCACTTCAAGGGGCTGCCCAGCTTTAGTCCTGAGTACTTCAAATATATCGAGAATGCCGACCCGATGAAGCAGAAACAGCTCATCAAGGGTACCGACCAACTGATGGGCGAAGGCGTAGCGCAGCTCTTTGTCAATCAGTTCAACGGCAGACGCATCATCGGTACCGTCGGTCAACTTCAGTTTGAGGTGATCCAGTATCGACTGCTCCACGAGTATGGCGCCGAGTGTCGCTGGGAGCCACTACACCTCTACAAAGCGTGCTGGATCGAAAGCGACGATGCTGAGGAGCTGGGCAACTTCAAGCGTCGCAAAGCCCAGTATATGGCTCTAGACCATGCCGGTCGAGACGTTTACCTAGCGGAGAGCAGCTACATCCTGCAGATGGCCCAGCAAGACTTCCCGCACATCCGCTTCCACTTCACCAGCGAGTTCTGATGCATCTCTGCTCGCGACCCGCTGCCCAGTCAATCCACCCGTCTTCCGTCTCAGCCTCTCTCTCGGCCTGAACAAGTAACATTTCGCTACTCGTCCAATAGCTCCAACAGCTCCGATGGCTCCGATAGCTCTGATAGCTCCGACGCCCCCTAAGCTCTAACTTCTAACCTCTAGTTTCTAACTTCTAATCTCCCCCTTCCGAGGAAATCAAACAATTCCTCGGTGGGGATCGCCGAATCTCCACGGAGGAACGGGAAAATTCTTCGGAACTTCGAAATCATTCTTCCGAAGTTTCATTTCATTCTTCCGAACTTTTATTTCCCGGCTCCGTGGAGAATTTGCGTTTCCTCGCTGGAGATCCCTGATTTCCTCGGTAGAGTCATCATAGGTGGTCCCTAGAGACAAGGAAACAATGCGTCAACTCTGCGTATAGACCGCGACGATTACCCACCTTTAGGTATTGGGGACGAGCAAAATAGCTCGTACCTTTGCGGATACATAAAGTTTTGTTTACGACACGCATGAGTACCTATCCGCATCGTCGCGTTTGGCTAGGACGTACTATATATATCCTAGTCGCACTGTCATCGACCGTCTGCACGCTCGTCGCTCAGAGCAATCCCGGGCGACGCACCTACAGCGGTGTGGTGCTAGACGCTACCTCACAGGAGCCACTCATCGGCGCCTCACTATGGGTTGAGGAGCTACATCAAGGGGTAGCTACAGATGCTGATGGTGCCTTCACCTTGTCTCTACCAACTAATGGGGAGTATCATATCAAGGTAAGCTATGTAGGTTACAAAGACTACACCCTCCGCTATAGTAGCAAGCGGGCGAGCCAAGCTCCTCAGCGTATCCTCCTTTCGAGCTCTACGGCGGAGCTAGGCACAGTCTTCGTTCACGGTAAGGGGCAGGCACAGCGACTGCGTGAGATCCCCTCGTCCATCACCGTCATCGACACACGAGAGCTGCACGGTACGGTCTCTTCGCTCAATGAGGTCCTCAACCGCTCTATGGGTGTCAAGGTGACCAGCACGGGTGGCATCGGGAGCACTTCCCGTATGATCATACAGGGGCTAGACGGCAAGCGCATTGCTATCTTTGTCAATGGGGTACCTATCGGGAGCTCTGATCAAACTAGTCTTGACGCCTTTGCTGTAGACCAAATAGATCATGTAGAGGTGTACAAGGGAATCATCCCCTCGTGGCTCGGTGGCGAGGGTCTAGGCGGAGCGATCAATATAATCTTGCGTCACGAGGAGCAACAAGACCATCTGACCGCCTCCTATGAGGTAGGCTCCTTCCATACGCACAAGGGGAGCTTGCGCGCCAATAAGTACTTGCCCGCTCTCGGACTGAACCTTTCTCTTGCTCTCCAAGGGCTTTACACGGACAATGACTATACCTTTGACTCCCCCTTTGAGCAAGGACTGGTGGTACGGCGAGATCATGACACCTATGCGAGCTATGGAGGCTCTCTGTCCCTGTCCCTGCACAAGCCGTGGATAGACCATCTGTCGCTCTCGCTAGGTGCTGATCGCACCTATCAGGAGATACAGGGAGGTGTCCTCAATCTGCAAAACAACATCCAGCATGCCCACACCCACACGACGAGCCTACAGGGAGCGCTATCAGTCGCAAAGAGCATACTAGACGGCAAGCTCTATCTAAGCTCGACAAGTATCGTCGCGTACCAATTGCTGAACCACGTGGACACCTCGCACTACTGCTACGACTTCGCTGGGCGCACCTTCCCCAGTGGCTCCGGTCAAGGCGAGATAGGTAGCATGCCCAATGACTCACATGACCAGCTCATCAACATACAGGAGCAGCTAAACCTGCGCTACCAGCTGTCGCCCGCTCATCGTCTCCTAGGCAATATCTCCTACCGCTTCGCCCGACGTGATCCCCACGATGAGCTAGCTAGCAAGTATACCAAGCTCGCTGTGAGTGGCTACCCTGGGTATATACACTCTCTCATATCAGGTTTGACACACGAGTGGAAGCTATGGGACGAGCGCATTACCAATGAACTGGGCGCCAAGCATGTCTACTTCTACTCCTCAGTATCTCCCCTAGGCTTCACCATCTACGAGCAGGATCACGCTCCACTCACCAGCTCGCGCTCCGTATGGGGTGGTAGCGAGGCTATCTCCATCAAGGCTCTCCCCAATCTCACGCTCAAAGGCTCTACGCAATACACCATGCGCACCCCTCGTGCCGAAGAGATCATCGGTGACGGCGTACTCATCTACCCCTCGCCTAAGCTAGCCCCCGAGCGGAGCCTTAACTTCAACCTAGGCGTCAACTGGCTCTGCAACCCTGACGACTACCCCAACTGTCGCATTGACCTCAACGGATACTATATGAATGTGAGGGATATGATCAAGCTAGTCATGGAGAGCCTTATCATGAAGTACACAAACTTCGGCCAGGTGCGCATAGCAGGCGTAGAGGCGGAGCTCTGTGCCAACCTCTTCCCCTGGCTGACCATTCGCTCCAACATCACCTATCAAGATGCACGTGATAGGATGAGGACAGCGATCGGGGGCGGTCAGAACTTCCACTACAACTATCGTGTACCCAACATGCCTTACCTCTTTGGCAATGCGGAGATCCGTCTGCAGGGCGACCAGCTACTTCTTTCCGATGATCATGGCGAGGGCTTTATAGCGTGCGAGTACACGGCACCCTTTAGCTATGGCTGGGAGGCGAGCAAGGTGAGCCGACTACAGGTACCTCGCCGATGGAACTTCAACGTGGGAGTGCAGTACACGCTCTTTCAGCATTACCACCTAGCTCTAGAGGTCAACAACCTCTTTGACACCAAGCAGTGGGCGGAGTATCAGTACCCACTCCCGACACGCTCGCTACGTGCCAAGCTCAAGGTCACATTCTAACTACTCAAGATGATTATAAACCTAATAAATAATAGAACGATGAAGCATCTTAGCTTACTAATCATGACCGCCCTCTTAGGGCTAGTCACACTCAGCTCATGTCAAAAGGAGGAAAACACTCCGCAGACGCAGGGAGCCAAGTTTATCTACGCCTCACAGGTGGAGAATGCCTTCCAGCTCACGCCCCTAGCAGACCTCGCAGAGGGAGTGCAGACCTCATTTGACAATTCACAGACCCTCCCCGTGGGGCACCTCTTCCTAGAGAAGTACGGCGACTACATCTACGCCATGTCGGGCAGTATGTATGGCTACGGAGGCGAGCAGACGCTACGCAAGTATCAGATGAAGGATGGTAAGCTACAGGAGGTTGCGACACTCTCCTTCAAGGGCTCTCCCAACGTCCTCGAGGTCATCTTCGCCAGCGACACGAAGGCTTACGGCGTGACCTGCGCTAGCCGTGGTCAGCTCGTCATCTTTAACCCCTCCACCATGCAGGAGATGGGCGAGATAGACCTCTCTCCCTATGCTGCTACAGATCCCAAGGCTGAGGCTCCTGACAAAGATCCCGACGCTGGGACTGGTATCGTGCGAGATGGCAAGCTCTTCCTCTGTCTCAATCAGACAAAGTCTATGATGGAGCTATACGATGAGCCTGCCACAGTCGCCGTCATAGACGTTGCCACGGACAAGGTCGAGAAGGTCATCAAGGACGCTCGCGTACAGAGCTTGGGTATGGTCGGACACACCAATGCCATCCTCGACGAAGCAGGTAACATATACTTCTATTCAGGACCTCGCAGTGCCATGTTTGGCAAGCCTGAGGGTATCTTACGGATCAAAAAGGGCGAGACCGACTTTGACAAGGAGTACTACGTCTCCGTGACCAAAGCTGACGGCGCAGAGCCCACCTCTTATGGTATGACGATGACCTACTACAAGGGCAAGGTCTACTTCTTCCTGGAGAAGCCTTCGCTCGTTGTCGATCCCAACGACAAGACCTTTACCAAAAACAAAGACTTCGTCCCCTACGAGCTAGACCTCAAGAGTGGCAAGGGCAAGATACTTCCACTGCCCGGATCTAGTGGCTGGAGTGCTAATGCCACCATCGCCTACAACGGCAAGATCTACTTCGGCATACACGCTAAAGACGGTCTGGGCTTCTACAGCTACGACCCAGCTACAGGGCAGGGCAGCAACAAGCCCGTAGTGACTACACCTGCTGGCATCTATAAAATCATAAAGCTCTAAACAAACTATGAATAGACAAACTCGCACGGCCCTCCTATGGGCTTTCATCCCGATGGGATACATCTTCCACACGCTCTGTGAGCTGATGCCACTCTTTGCCGGTCTCAGCGTAGCAACGGAAGAGATGACCACAGAGATGCTCCCAGCCATGACAACCTTCACGGGATGGGCACTCTACTTAGTACCACTCGTTGGTCTGCTCTGTAGCTGCTACGGCAAGCGACGCTGGAGCACTATCGTCAATTTCGTACTCGCTTGTCTCACCCTACTGCTCAATATCTGTCACCTCTGCACAGACCTCCTACCCCACTTCTCCTGGGCACAGGCAGCTATACTACCATTCGTCTGCGTCGTCGCTGCCCTACTCGTCATAGATCTTTGGAAAGAGCTACGCACGAGCAAGGCGCAATGAGCGCAACGCTTTGACGGTTAGATAGAAGTTAGACAATAAGAACGAGAGGAGGCTGTCACATTAGTTGACAGCCTCCTTTTGTGTGTGCTTATATCGCTAGAGGACGACGAGGCCGGCGAGGAGGAGCTGCAGCGTCGTGACGAGGAGGACGAGGAGCGGGAGCAGGTAGCGCCACGCATAGCGGGAGAGTTGACCCGCCCAGGGAGTGATCGGTATGATGACCAGCGGTACGGCTAGTAGGAGCGTGGAGCGCATCGTCTCTGTCTGTACTAGTGCCAGCAGGAGGACGAAGGTAGCCATCAGGAGTAGCGCTCTCTGTCGGTACCAGGTGACGACGTGACTGCCTCCACGAATGCTTTCCAGCCCGATACGCGCTATAATAAGCAGCAGGGCTATGACACCCCACCCTATCCACTCGAAGGGCGTAGCGGGGCTTAGAAGCGTCTCTACGCTGATCTGTAGCTGTGCGTAGAGGTTTAGCAGTGGCGTAGCACCTTGCCAGAGATAGAGCGTAGGCAGTACGAGCCAGAGGATCGCTATGAAGCCACAGAGATAGGCGAGGTAGGCGCGCAGGCGACGCACCTTCATCAAGGCGAGGAGCGACAAGCTCAGCGGTACGATCAGAAGTAACGGGGGATAGAGCAGTACGGCGATGCCCATCATGAGTCCTGCGAGGGTGAGCGTCTGGAACCGGTCAGGACGACTGTAGCAGAGCATCTGCAGGTAGAGCGATATGAGCAGTGCGGGGAGCGCCCAGACGGACCAGCTGAGCGTAAAGAATGTGGTCAGTGGCACCAAGAGCAATGCCTGCAGGAGCAGTAAGAGCGATCGCTGACGGGGCGTGATAAGTAGGAGCTGTATGGCTATGCGGTCTGATAGTACTAGGGTAGCTACGAGTGCTAGATCGTTTGCCACTAGAGGGACTAGAGCCATCGTCTTGTTTACTTCGAAGCTTATAGAATCACCTAGATACCACTGTATAGCGGTACATAGTTGACACACGACTATCGAGACAAGGAGTGCCAGCGGTGCTGGGAGCGAACTTTTATAGCGTTGTATCATTTACTTATAGCGCTCAGCGATCAAACTATCTAGATAGCCATCTAGTTGCGACATATATTGGTCGAAAGTGTAGGGCAGTAGCGAATGTCTCGTGGCCCCATCACGCCGCTTCCCTATCAATCTATAGAGATGTCGCAAAGCTCGTGCTATATCCTCCTTATCTAGCGGGTTCAGTCGATAACCCTCCTCTTCAGAGCGAATGAGTGTACAAGAGCCCGCCACCTCGCTCACCGCTACCGGCATGCCTAGGGCAAGCGCCTCGACGACCGTCGCACCAAAGAGTTCGTTGGTACTGGGTAATATCAGCGCATCTCCGAGGCCGTAGTGCGCATAGAGGTCACTCCCCTGCTGCTTTCCTGCGAAGGTAACCCGTTCCTCTAGCTTGAGCATCGTAGCTTGCTGACGTAGCTCTGCGTCCATCGGTCCATCGCCCACCATCAGTAGTTGAAGGTCTAGACCTTCGTCAATAACTAATTTGAAAGCCTCTAGAAGGCGTGGCAAGTTCTTCACCTTGTCAAGTCGCCCCACGTAGAGGATCACCGCCCGCCCGTCAGGGATAGCGTAGCGAGAGCGCAGTGCTGCGGTCTCTGCCTGCGCTAGAGCCACCTGTCGCTGCAAGTATTGTTCATCTTGGACGATCGGTAGGTAGTGCCACTTCGATAGCTCCCCACGGCACATATCTCGGTACAGATCTTTCGCCTGCTCGCTGCAGAGTATTACCCCATCAATGCGATCTAGGAGCCAGCGCTTAGACCAATACGATGAATCCCGCAGCGTAGCCTCAGCCGTGACCAAGTTGTCATCGCACATAGAGACCAGCCGTGGTAGGGGACGTGCGGAGCGTCCACGCAGTAAGTAGAGCATCCCCGTCAGGAGATTGAACTCGCTACAGAGGATCAGATCATACGGCTTGCGCAAGATGCGCAGTAGCTCGGGGCGCAGATTAGGTAGGAGACGACTCCCAGGGGCCAATAGCTTATAGTCAAACTGTATGCGCTCGCCTTGCAGTGAGAGGTTGAAGTCTTGCTCCAACGGCTGACCATACTCCAAGTATAGCTCAGCATCGTACCGCTTCGTCAGGTGAGAGAAGAGGTCTATCCGATAGGGAGCCAGCGCTCTGTGGATGATCAGTATGCGAGGCGTGTGCTGCATGTCCTAAGGTGCTTACCAGTTGTCCCAGTCGAGGAGATCTGATGAGGGATTGTCTTGCTCCTCATCATAGTCGAGAGACTCATCATAGTCCAGAGGCTCATCGCTCCAATCCTCTAGGGGTGCTGTCTCGACGACAGGCGCCTGGAGAAACTGCTCTAGATCACGTCGCTCGCGCTTGGTCGGTCTGCCGAGTCCTTGGGCACGATCCACATAGCCCGACATGCGCTTGAGCTCCAGTAGCTCATATTGCTCAGGTGGCGTCACATTGAGGATATACTCAGGGACGAGCTTGGCACCCATACGATTGGTCGTGGTCTGTAGCACCTTAAAGGATAGCGTCACTGGAGGCTTGCGCACCGATATGATGTCGCCCATCATGACCATCTTAGCGGGCTTGGCGGTCACATCATTGATCGCCACGCGACCCTTCCGACAGGCATCCTGCGCTATGGAGCGTGTCTTGAAGAGGCGCACCGCCCAGAGGAAACTGTCGATCCGTACAGGTCTGCTCATGGCTTGACTAGTTAAAGCTATTCATCGTCCGCTCCACACCTATCAGGCAGAAGCTCTCGATCATCTCATCGGTACGCTCTAGGAGCCGCGGCATGTCAGCCAGCTCCCCCTCGGGAAACTGCGCCAGCACATACTCTATCTGCTTACCCCTCGGGTAGTCATGTCCTATGCCAAAGCGTAGTCGTGGATAGCGATCCGTGCCGAGTAGCTCGGTGATATGCTTCAGCCCATTGTGCCCGCCCGCACTACCGCCAGGCTTCATACGAAGCGTGCCGAAGGGGAGAGCCAAGTCATCGAGACAGATAAGTATGTTTTCTATCGGCAACTTCAATTCCCGCATCCAGTAGCGCACGGCTGTGCCGCTAAGGTTCATATAGGTCGATGGCTTGAGGAGCGTCAGCTGTACATTCTTAATGCGTCCCGAGGCTATCTCCCCATGGCGAGCCGTAGACCAAGTCCATCCCTGCTGGTCAGCAAGGTGGCTCACCATACGGAAGCCTATGTTGTGCCTCGTGCCACGATACTCCTCCGTAGGATTACCGAGCCCGACGATTAGGTATTGATTCATATTGCGATAGATATCAATGAGCGTGAGGCCGCATCGCTCAGTCTCACAGAGAGCCTATCTGCGCCACTGCATAGGAGCACCTACAGATATCTCTGGTAGGAGGTTCTCGCGGTCTATCTCTACGGGGTCGACCTTGTTATTATTAGGCGCAATAGGGGAGAGCTTCGGCTCGGGTACCATCAGCGTACCCTCCTCGATTAGCTTATTCATCTCAGGCACACGCCCAGCGCTGAGATAGCGACTGGAGAAGTATGCGCTACGTCCGAGTCGCTCGATGATGATACCACGGCTATTGGTACTGTGCATCATGACAGGATCGCCATCGACGACATCGATGACCATCGCCACATGCCCCACACGAGCGCTACCACGATTACGCCCCGTGAAGAAGAGCAAGTCTCCTGGCAGTACATCCTCCTTCTTAACTGGCTTGACATATTTAGCCTGTGTAGCAGAGCCACGAGGCACCGTGATGCCATATCGTGAGTAGACGTATGATACGAAGCCCGAGCAGTCCATGCGCCAGGGCAGATTGCCTCTATAACCGTACGGCTTGCCTAGTAGTTCCTTGCCTGTGTCGATCAAGTCAGCGACCAGTTCATCGTGAGCCGTCTGAGCCTTGCTGCCCACCACACGCTGTATGGGCGGGCGCTTCAGTATAGGGCGCTTAGAGGTCATACCGCTGGGACTCTTGGCTGCGCATTGACTTAGGAGCAATGCGAGCAGGAAGGTGCTTAGGAGCAGTCTGATAGATCTAGGTTTATTACTCATCTAGTATGTCGTTGTAGCTACGGGTAGCTGTACATTTGGGACAAAGGTACTAATTTTCCCCAGCAAAAACAAATAACCCGTTACCGCCCGCCCGCGAAATCTCACGACTAGCCCAGCTAATTCCGACTTCTACCGAGGAAA
>CAMPUN010000011.1 GCA_946997275.1 uncultured Porphyromonas sp. | reverse complement strand
TTTTCCTTACCTTTGTGACACTTAACTATGACGACAGTAGAGAGATATCACGATATAAGCATGGGACATCGTGTCGTGGGACACGAGTCGAAGTGCCGCCACCTACACGGACACAACTACCGAATACACTTCACCTGCTCCGCAGCACAGCTTGATGAGCTGGGGCGGGTGATAGACTTTGGCGTGATCAAAGAGCTCCTCTGCATGTGGCTGGAGGAGCATTGGGATCACAAGATGATGATCTACGATGAGGACCCGCTACTCCCCTCGCTACGGGAGCTGGTGCCAGAGGACTTGGTCGTGGTGCCCTTTAACCCGACAGCCGAAGCGATGGCGCATTACCTCGTCGAGACGATTGCTCCCGCACAATTGGCCGGCACGGGCGTGACGCTCGTCAGCTGCCGTGTCGAGGAGACGGCACGATGCAGCGCTACCTACTCACTACCTATATAGTATGCAGTCGCTACCGGTCAACGAAATCTTCTACAGTCTCCAAGGCGAGGGAGGACAGATGGGACGCGCGATGCTCTTCGTGCGACTCTCGGGGTGCAATCTCGCCTGCGACTACTGCGACACGGACTTTGCGAGGCATCGGCTTATGACGGCTTCAGAGATTTTGGCCAAGCTGGAGAGCTACCCTTGCCGTGACATCCTCTGGACTGGTGGCGAACCGACCTTAGCGCTGCGGGAGGAGCATATAGCTTTCTTTCACGAGCAGGGCTATCGTCAGTCTATCGAGACAAATGGCACACGCCCCGTGCCTCGGGGACTGGACTACGTCACTTGCTCGCCTAAGACAGAAGCAATAAGTGGCCTGCGGGAGCGTTTTGTAGATAACTACCCTGACGGCATTGATGAGGTGCGCTGGCCACTACAACTAGGCGCTCCACTACCGCCACCTATCGAGCAATTGGTGCGGGCACGGCGTTACTACGTCAGCCCCGTAGAGGAGACGGGCGTGGAGATGTCGGCAGTGGTGGCACGCTGTATGGACTTCGTCCTAGCCCACCCCGAGTGGCGGCTCAGCGTACAGCTACACAAGTTGCTAGGGTTTCGCTAAGTAAACGGTTTGCTATGAAGGTCTCGTCGTCACATATTCGCTGGTTGCTCGTGCTACTTCCGTGCGCTATGGCGCTCTGTAGCTTGATGGGTTGCAAGAGTGTGACGCTGAGCAAGGCAGAGCTGTACGACCATACGGGTCGCTACGCCCTCGCTGCCGATAGCTACTACACGCTCTACCGCCGCACCTCTCGCAAGAAGCCTGAGCGTCGGGCTTACCTAGCCTTCAAAGCAGCGGAGAATTACCGACGACTGGGCAACACGCCCCGTGCGCTCAACTGCTACAACCTAGCGCTCTCGGGCGACTATCCCGACTCGATCCTCCACCTACGCATTGCTCAGGAGCTACAGCAGCTAGGACGCTGGCGGGAGGCGGGCAAAGCTTACGAACAGTTTCTAGAGTACTACCCACACGACTACTTCGGACGCATAGGACTGGCGAGTGTGCGTCAGGCTGACTCGCTCCTCGCCCACCCGACGGGACACACAGTTGAGACGGATCGTCTCTTGATCTCGCCCTATGCGGAGTTTGCCCCTTGCTATGCGCCTGACGGCACGATACTCTACTTCACCAGTAGCCGTGTGCCTCTCCGTGATATGCTACAGGAGAGCGAGGTGACGGGGCTGGGGACGAACAATCTCTATATGATCAAACAGGACGCTACGGGTAAGTGGTCCCGCCCCGACAGCGTGCCAGGCAGTGTCAATACGCCCGAAGATGAGGGTACGCCCTCCATCTCGTCAGACGGCAACACGCTCTACTACTCCTACGCTGAGCAAAGCTCTACCTACGACCGTACCGTGCAGATCTACAAAGCCTCCAAGTCTAGCCAAGGAGGCTGGGGCAAAGGCGAGCGCGTACCCATCTGGGAGGATTCGCTACGCATGGCTGCGCACCCCGCCATTGACGCTTCGGGACGATACCTTTACTTCGTGAGCGAGGGGGCTGGCCTGGGGGGCAAAGACCTTTACCGCATAGCCCTCAGCGAGCATGGCTGGGGCAAGCCGGAGAATCTCGGCAACGAGATCAATACGCCTGGCGACGAGCTCTTCCCGACGATGGTGGGCGACAGTACCCTGTACTTCTCCTCTGATGGACGTGTGGGGCTGGGCGGACTGGACCTATACAAGGCGCAGATGGACTCGCTCGGCGGATGGCAGGTGACGCATCTGGGCGCTCCGATGAACTCCCCCGCCGATGACTACGCCATCACCTTTGCACCAAAGCCGCAGTCAGGCTTGGCAGAGGAGGGATACCTCTCCTCGACTCGTGGCGACCAGCGTGGACGACCACATCTCTACCGCTTCTCATTGCCCGCCACCATCATCCGCATCGATGGCTTCGTGATGGACCGTGAGGGGTATGGCATTCCGCAGGCGACGGTACGCATTGCCGATGAGCAAGGTTTGCTCGCCACGCCCATTGTTTCGACACGTGACGACGGTTCTTTTGTCATTGAGATTGCGGGGTCCAACCGCTACGTGCTACATGCCTCGCACCCGGACTACCTCAACCAATACATGCCGCTCGTGACCGACAGCGCCACCGAGAGCACCGACTACTTGGTTGACTTTTACCTAGCTTCGCGCCTGCACTCGGAGCAGATCCACGATATCTACTACGACTTTGACCGAGCTTCGCTACGCCCCGAGGGGAAGAAGAGTCTTGACTACCTCGTCACGCTCCTAGAGCAAAACCCCGACGTGCGCCTCGAGCTGAGCAGTAACACCGACCGCAAGGGTTCGCAGGCTTATAATCAGAAGCTCTCGCAGCGTCGTGCGCAGAGTGTCGTCGACTACCTCATCGCCAAGGGCATTGCCGCCGACCGCCTAGAGGCTCGTGGCTACGGCAAGGAGCGTCCTTACGTAGTGACCAAAGGGATGGCGACACGCTTCGACTGGTTGCCCGAGGGGCAGGAGCTAACGGCCGAATGGGTCGGCACGCTGACCAAAGAGCAGCAAGTCGTCTGCGACCAGCTCAACCGTCGCACCGAGTTTACCGTCATACAATAATATATAGAGTGACCTAAGCAATGATACATTACCAAGCGGACCCAGACTTAGCGGGCGTCTACCTCATCGAGCCAGACTGCTACGGCGATGCGCGTGGCTACTTTGCCGAGACTTACCGCACGGCAGACTTTGCAGCGACCGTCGCGCCTAGACCATGGGTGCAGGAAAACGAATCGTCCTCCGTCCGTGGCGTCTTGCGTGGTCTACATCTCCAGCGAGGCGAAGCGAGCCAAGCGAAGCTGGTGCGTTGCGTCGTGGGCGAGATCATTGATCTGATCGTGGACCTACGACGAGACAGCGACACTTACGGGCAGTGGCGCAGCTATCATCTCTCGGAGCAGAACCATCGGCAGCTCTACATACCGAGAGAGTTTGCGCACGGCTTCCTCGTTCTCTCGGAGCAAGCGAAGTTTCTCTACAAAGTGGACAACGGCTACGCCCCCGAGAGCGAGCTCTGCATACGCTATGACGACCCGCAGCTGGCGATCCCCTGGGAGTCGTGGGGCATCTCGCCCGAGCAGCTGATCCTTTCGGACAAAGACCTACGGGGCATCTCCCTAGCCGACTACACCGCATCACGCTTTTGACACCTTACGCTATGACTTCATACCGACATACCTACGCTGTGACTGGAGCTGCTGGCTTCATCGGCACTAACCTCGCTTACTACCTGAGCGAAGCCCTCGCTTCCGACGAGCGAATCGTACTGATCGACAAACTAACCTATGCGGGCAACTACCGCTCCATCGAGCCGCTCATCGACAACGAACGAATCGTCTTCGTCCAGGCAGATATCTGCGATGCCGAGGCAATGGACGAACTCTTCACCCGCTACGCTCCGCACTACCTGATCAACCTTGCGGCCGAGAGCCACGTCGATCGAAGCATCGAGGACCCCGCCATCTTCGTACGCACCAATATCCTCGGCGTACAGACCTTGCTAGACACCATTCGCAACCATTGGTCTACCACCAGCGGGCGAGGCTCTTATCCCGTATGGCAGGAGGGACGTATGATGCTCCAGGTCTCCACGGACGAGGTGTATGGTTCGCTCGGTCGGGAAGGCTTCTTCGTGGAGAGCACGCCGCTTGACCCACGCAGTCCCTACAGTGCTGCGAAAGCTTCGGCCGATCTCCTCTGCCAAGCAGCTGTGCACACGCACCATGCGCCAGTCGTTTGGACAAGATGCTCGAACAACTACGGGCCCTACCAGTTTCCCGAGAAGCTCATCCCGCTCGTCATCCGTCAGTGTCTCCTCGGCAAGGAGATACCGATCTACGGCACGGGCGAGAATGTACGTGACTGGCTCTATGTCACCGACCATTGTCGTGCGCTCCACCTCGTTGTGACCCAGGGGAAAGCGGGCACAGCGTACAATATCGGCGGGCACAACGAACATACCAATCTAGAGATAGTCCGAATCATCATCAACCAGCTACACGATCGTCTGAGCAAAGAGCCAGCACGTGCCGAGCGTATCTCTGAGATCTTAGGCACTCAGGTTCAGCCCGAGCTAATCAACGAGCAGTTGATCACCTTCGTCCGTGATCGCCTCGGGCACGACGCCCGCTACGGCATCGACCCCACCTTCATTCATCAGGAGCTAGGGTGGCTACCCTCGATCCCCTTTGCTGAGGGCATCGGCTACACGATCGACTGGTACCTCGACCACTTCGACTGGGTCAAGGGGATCACCGACGAAGACTACCAGCACTACTACCAGCAGATGTACAGCGGACGATGAAGGTCTACGGCATAGACGACGAGTCTCGGCTCTTTTACAAAGGCGAAGCACTCCTTCGCCCAGGCTACCCCTTCTTCGTTCCACACCTCGAAGCGGAGTGGTGCGCCATCCCTTCGCTCGCCATCAAGATAGGACGAACGGGCAAGTGCGTGGCGCCACCCTTTGCCGAGCGGTACATTGAGTCGTGCGCTGCTGGCTGGGACATCACCTGTCGCTCGTTGCTAGCTGAGCTACGCAAGGCGAGCGCTCCGTGGGAGCGTGCTAAGGTGTACGACGGCAGTGCCGTAGTCCTCGACTGGCAACCCCTTGACACAGCGCTCGCAGAGCACTACACGCTGACCCTCTCCGAGCAGAGCTGGACGCTCTCCCGTACAGCGGTCTGCCAAGCGATCTCGCTCCTCTCCGAGTGCCTCACCATTCACACAGGCGACGTACTCCTACTCAACGCTATCCCCATAACAGCGGCTCCCGCCATTGCCCCCGAGCAACAGCTCTCCCTGACACTACAGGCTGGCGAAAGGCTCCGCTCCACTACCCTACTACGCATCAAGTAAAGCATCTATATCGAATCGTCTAAAAACCCCTTCACTATGGCTATTGTATCTCCCTCCCTCCTCAGTGCCGACTTCCTGCATCTCGCCGATGAGATCACGATGATCAACGAGAGTCAGTGCGACTGGCTCCACATTGACGTGATGGATGGTGTCTTCGTCCCGAACCTCTCCTTTGGCTTTCCCATCATTGAGGCGATACGCCCCATCTGTCAGAAGCCTCTCGACGTGCATCTGATGATTGTCGAGCCGTGGAAGTTCATCGATCAGTTTGCCAAGCTCGGCATCCACATTATGAATGTACACTACGAGGTGTGCCCTCACCTGCACCGCACGCTGCGGGCTATCCGTGAGGCGGGCATGCGTCCAGCCGTCACGCTCAATCCGCACACCCCCGTGGAGCTCCTCACCGACATCCTCTGCGAAGCCGACATGGTGCTCCTCATGAGTGTCAACCCTGGCTATGGTGGGCAAAAGTTTATCGAGCATTCTATCCGCAAGGTCGAGCGCCTGCGCAAAATGATCCAAGAGCAAGGTCTCTCCACCCTCATACAGGTCGATGGCGGGGTCAACCTCGAGACCGGTCGCCAGCTCGTCGAGGCGGGTGCCGACTCGCTCGTGGCAGGCAGTGCCGTCTTTAAGGCGCCCAGCCCTCAAGAGATGATCGCACAGCTACACGCCTTGTAAGCCGCCTTGCGCTACCTCGTCCGAGGGCTACACGCCACAATCATGCGCCCAGCATTGGTGACACTTCTGTCGCTAGTGCTGGGCATTTATCTAGGTAGTCTCGGACTACTAGCGGCTCAGTGGTACTTCCTCGGCATCGCCGTGGCGACGCTCCTCCTCGTCCTCTCTAGGCTTTGGCACAAAGCGCTCCTCGCCGGCTCCGCTTGGTACTTAGTGCTCCTCTGCATGGGAGCTTGTTTGGCAACAATTCCACGGGAACGGGTAGCGCAACTCCCACAATCCAACGAGGGAACGACCTACCTCGTCACCATCTCCCGTCCGCCCACAGCGCGCGAACAGGGCTCCCGTGCCGAGGCGATCATCGAGCAAGCAACAGACCCGAGCGGAGCATCCCTAGTGCGCTGGAGTGGTCAGCGCATCATGCTATACCTATATAATGACTCGCTACAGCTCACACCTCGCACTAGCTACCTCGTCCGTGGACGGCTCACACCTCTAGACCAAGTCTCCTCGTCAAGCTATCAGCACTACCTCCTCTCACGAAAGGTCTCGGGCGTGCTATCCACCTCCACAGCAGAAGCTTGCGATGCGCCAAGCACTACCCATTGGTCGCTCTGGGACCAATTACGCTACCACGCCTACACCCTCCAGCAGCGCATCGGTGGCACACTAGACGAGATTGACAGGCTCACTCCACTACAGCGAGAGACGCTCCGTGCCATCTGCCTAGGCGATCGCTCCGAAGGGACCGTCGCAGAGAAGCAGTTTCGCTCCGTAGGCGTTGCGCACCTGCTGTCTGTCAGTGGCTTTCACGTCGGAGTCGTCCTACTACTCTTCTACTGGCTCATACGCTACCCGCTACGACTCATCCGCAACGTCCGTACCGCTTACCTCCTGCGCTGGAGCCTCACGCTCGTAGCGGTATGGCTCTACGCTTTCGTCTGCGGACTCTCCATCCCGACACTCCGTGCCTCGCTCATGTTCTCCATCTTTGCCGTGGCACGGCTCTTGGGACGCTCCACCGATCGGCTCAACGTATGGGCGCAGGCAGCCGTCCTCCTACTTATTGTCTCTCCTTACGCAATCTTTGACGTAGGCATGCAACTCAGCTTCGGAGCGGTGCTAGCCATCTTCGTCACCTGGGGCGCACTCAACCAGCGCATCACACCGAGTAGCTCCCGCATCGTCAGCTACCTCTACTACCTCATCGTCACGACCTTAGCCGTACAACTCTTCGTCTGGCCTATCCTCGCACGAAGCTTCGGCAACACCGCTGTCTGGCTACTCCTCGCCAATCTCCTCCTGTCGCCCCTCGCCACGCTGCTCATCATCACGGGACTAGTCACCATGGGGCTCCTCGCCCTCGGGCTCCCCACGACGCTCCTACCAATGCTCCTCGTCGGCGTGAGCGACCTCACCAGCGGTGCGATGGCACTCCTCGAGCAGCACTTCACCGCTCAGCTCACCATCGCCATGCCGCTCTGGCTCTGCATCGCTTACTACCTCCTCCTCTACGCCTGGGTGCAGTACCTCCTAGCCCGTCCTCGCCCCATCCGCGTCTAGCGGACCACGTTGCAGGGCCCCTTAACCCCGGGTTTACGGCAAAAAGTACTTTCTAATAGACGGTGCAAAGGTAATAAGAGAACCCCTAGAGACAGAACTCTAGTGCGCTCAACGTCAGCCTGAAATCTGCAAGCTTCTCAGCAGATCCTATAGGAAAGGGAAACAACAAATCAGTTAGGGGGTGCCACTCTATCAGTGACACCCCCTATCAACAGGTCTTATAGGAAAGCGATCACACCGTATCTCGGATGAATCACTTTGTTGGTTTAGTATTGGTTCTTGTGAGGCTTACTCTCTGACAAATGGATAGCTCTCACCACTCTCTTTGAGAACAAGGTAATAGGAGCCTTGAGGCAGGTCATCGATAGGCAATACTTCTGTCGCATGCTGCAAGAGCCCAGTAGCAATGACCTCACCTTGCACTGACACAATTTGATAGCTACAAGGAGATGTCTCACCATAACGATCTACATAGAGTAACCCTGACGATATAGTCGGATAAACTTTACATCCGTGTGCAGTCGTCAGACTCTCAACGCCAGCATCGATACCCTTAATGTCAGGGATCCATCCCTTAGCAATCACACCAGCGAGATGCACCTTTTCGATGCCAGGAGTACGCTCGAGCTTGAGCTGTCTCATCCAGACAGCATTGTCAGCCGTTATCTCCTCATGACTTACATCTGGTAGCTTGCTAAGGATTGTCTCTATCTCGGGAATAGATAAGCGTGTGTTACGCATGAAGAGTGCTCGAAGATTATCATACTTCTCAGGCATAACTAGCTTCTTGATAGCATTGTCGCACATCCACAACTGGACTAAAGATGTACAGCCCGTGAGATCTACTTGCTTAATCTTAGAGTGATTGATGTACAGCACCTCTAGCTTCTTCAACCCGCTAACATGGAGCTCGTCTAGGAAGTTAAAGTACGCAGAGAGATAGCGTAGCTCAGGACAGTGAGTCACATCCAGTGCGCCGAGCGCATTGTCTGAAACGACTAGGTGCTCTAGCTGAGGAGATGAAGAGAGGTCTAGAGTGGAGAGGTGATTCCTCGTTAAGTTGAGATATTTAATGGAGTTGCCTTTCGGAAGGATGACGGCCTTCAAGTCTCCATTTTGTATTCCAAACTTAGTAATAGTTCCTCCGATGATACGTATTGAGTCGCCAGCCACCACAACGGGGAGGGATTTCTGATCTCCAAATCCATACTCACCACCGTTGTAAGTCAATGTCAGTCCATCACCTCTATCTATAGCAAAGGGGGTGTCTGAATTGATAAAGACACTTATTCGTGATCCGATAGTCTTAGTTGAGTGGAGCGTCAAGCGAGAGGCCGTAGGCTCAACGGGATAGGTAACAGTAGGTTTGAAAGAGGCCATCGCTAGATTGTCCGTAACCTTCGTATCAAGCGTTATATCACCTCTCACAAAGCGCTTAGTTAGGCCCTCCACGTTCATTTGGAGGTTAAATCTCTCGCTAAAGTAAGCATTCATTTTTCTGTCTTTATAATCCATCGGCGTTATAAACCTAATGATGACAGACTCTAGAAGCCCAGTAGACTTGCTAAAGGAGTACAGCACGTATTTCTGACCTTTGTTGCCAAAGTCAAACTCAATGGCCTCATAACCAGCTGGAGGGGTCTCAGCATCCTTATGAGGATAGTGCCCTATCTCGGCAAGGATTTGCTCTTTTGTCATAGACCAATTGATGTAAGGGTCTATGTACTCGTTAGACTGAGCAGGAACCTTGATGTAGGCGACATCCGTCTCGTCACCTACCGTGAGTACAATCTGAGTCACGCCCACGAGCGAACCAAATACGGAGTCCCCCTTGAGGATGGCAACGTTTGGATCCTCCACCGATAGCTTAGCTTCTTGTGGCAGCTCCTTATTGAACGTCAGCTTATACCCCTCTCCTCTATGGAGCGTAATAGTATCCCCCTCTATCGTGTAGGTAGGAGCTCCTGGAGTGCCCGCCTCATCTATCTGGATGTTGGTAAAACTGCTCCACGGCTCCGTAGCTCTGTAGGAATCGATAGCTCGGCTTGGCACGTAAAGCGTGCAATTCTCAAAGCTATAAGCCTTGATAGCATCTGCCCCACAAGTGGGAGGCGTCGTACAAGGGACAATGAGCTTTTTGAGAGAAGCGGAATTACTATAGAGGGCCTTTGCTTGGAGCTTTTTCAGAGAGCTCGGTAGTGTTAGTTCCTCCAGAGGAAGAAAGCTAAAGGCCCCCGACAGCTCGTCTGCTTCATACTCCTTGAAGCCCACCTTGCCCTTGAGGATGCTTGCGTCTCGCAGGTCAAGCGTCTTTAGGTTATATTGTTTTTGTATCGCCTTCATATCGGCATCGTTGAGCGCCCCACTGACCTTCATGTGGATAAGGTCAGAGCGACTCTCAAGGGCAGTTGCTAGCTGTCCAGGCGATTCATTGACAAAGGTATAGACCTCTTGTGCGGATAAGACTCCTAGACTAGTAAGGAGTACAGTTAAGAAGAGTAGTACACGAAGATGTTTCATAGCTTTACGGATTATGATTAGTGTAGTGTTATTATTGCCGTGTAGCCCCCTAGAGCTAGGAGATATGCTCCATGAGGCAGGGTGGAAAGGTCTATCTCTTGACATCTACTGGAGGAAGCAATTCGTAAGACATGCTCTCCACTTAGGTTATATATGTCGAGAGGACTTAAAGCGATCATTTGCTGAGTCCTGTCGGATAGATAGACTATACCATCAGTGATCGTAGGATAAAAGAGTAGACTCTCCACACCCTTTGATGGAAGTGTTACGATCCCCGATGGCGTACCCTCATAGGGTATGTCTCGCTCTCCATTAAAAGCCATAACGAGCCAGTTCTTCTTTCGAGCTTTATCGACAGAGCTTTGCAAACAGACATTCGCTTCAGATGGTTTTTTAAGGTCTAAGACACGTATCTCTGCTGCTGGACGTTGAGTAGGGCTCCTTTGAGGCAACGTCTGAAGCAGTCTGTCCATCGCTTGCTCTCCGATCTGATTGCAGTCCAGTGCGACTGCCTCTAGTCGGGGAGAGGATGAGAAGTCTAGTTCAGTAAGCCCATTTCTATAGCATCTCAGTTGCTCTAGTCTAGTCAAACCCTCTAGGGAGAGATGAGTCAGCGCATTACCACTACAATCTAAAGATGCTAAAGATCGACACCCTTGGAGAGACAGGTCGTCAAGGACCTTATTGTTTGAGCAGTCCAGCTCGCGTATAGCTGGCGCCTTGGAGAGATCTAAGCTTTTGATGCGATTAGCGCCACAGTCTAGCAGCGTAAGCCCTGTGAGTCCCTCAGTAGATAAGCTAGTAAGCTTATTAAAGGTACAAAAGAGGATCTTGAGACGTGACAGTCCTGACAGGTCTAGTTCTGTAAGTATGTTGTCCGTACAGTTTAGCCACTCTAGATTACGACAGCCCGTAAGCGTCAAGTGAGTCAACTTGTTTCTAAAGCAGAGCAAGGTCTTGAGAGCTTTAAATGGACTTACATCTAGTGACTCAAGATGATTTTCGGAGCAGTCTAACTTCTCTAGACTTGGAGCGTGTAGCGTAGTAAGCTTGACAAGGTCGGACTTTGTCACGTTCAGCTCCTCTACCTCTCCAACGATTAAGATCTTGGATGCGTATAGCTGGTACTCTCCACTTTCCGTAAGTGTAGTGCCCCACACCTGTAGTGGCTGTCGGCTTTGCACCTTAAGGTTGATTTTGTCATAATAGCCCCTCTTGGTCTCCAGTAGGAGATGTGGTGGCAGTGCAAGAGCTCCAGACCCATCACCCGCTACATCTACTCGCCACCCATGAGCTATAGCGATATCTGTGTAGCTGGTAGTAGCTCCTGGATTTTCCTCGATGGTTAGATTAATCCAGTCTACTTTTCTGTCTGGCTTCGGAAGGCTCTGATAAAGCCTCGTCAGTGAAGAAGCATCAAAGTTATTGTGCGCGATCTTTATGATACCGATCTTACGACAGTGGCTTATGTCAATACTCTCTAAGTGATTTCTCTCAGCCTCAAATTGGTACAGCTCAGGGCAACTAGAGAGGTCTATCTGATTTAACCCTAACCCTCCAAGGTATAGCTTGACAAGCCTTGGTGTATGGCTTAAGTCTATCGGAGCCTTCAGAGGATTGTGAGATAGAGCTAGCTCTCGCAGGGCGGGAACGCTAGACAGGTCTATACTCTTAAGATTATTCTCTCGTATGTAGAGTTCCTCTAGTAGAGGCGTTGACTCCAAATTGATCGAAGATAGTTGGTTGCCTCGTA